>NZ_JAKUFF010000015.1:0-70245 GCF_022663305.1 Bacillus cereus group sp. BfR-BA-01408
AGATATGGTAGAAATTTTTAAACTTGGTGGAATGGAAGTAACGAAAGAAGACGTAGTTGATATGCTTACAAAAATAAAGAGAGCGCCTCAGCACGAACCTGAAAACCCTGATGTGGAAGAAGATGAGTACGTAAAAACATGCGATATGATGATGTTAGAGGCATTTTTAAATGGATTTATTACTTTAAAAAGAGGAAAGCAAGATCCGAAACCAGGACAACCGGCACCTGTACAAAGCAAAGAGAGTGCGAATAACCTTCTTCTAAAGAAAATGAAAATCGCACTTTCATTAACGAGTGAAGATGTACTTGATATACTAGATAGCGTAGGCGTTACGGTGACTAAGGGAGAACTAGGCGCTCTATTAAGAAAAAAAGGCCATAAAAATTACAAAGAGTGCGGCGATAGATACGCAAGGAATTTCATTAAGGGATTAGCTGTAAAGTATAGAGGATAATGAGTCCGTCAAAGCAGCAAATGGTATAATAGGTAGAGTAGGACGTTCGTATCCTACTCTTTTTATATGTAAAATAATACATTAGGTGATGAAATGGTACATACTTATTTAGGTGAGACAATTAATTTTCATATAACTTATAAGAAGAAAAAATCAGTGCGTCTTTTTGTAGATTCTTACGGAAATGTAGAAGTACAAGCTCCGAAAGGGACACCTGTTGAATATTTAGTCCAGTTGCTAGAGGAGAAGTGGGATTGGATTCAGACAACCTGTAAGGAAATGGAGGAGCGAGCGCGTGGACCACAGGAAAAGGATTATGATCAAGGAGAAGGCTTTTTGTATTTAGGAAATACGTATCCGATACAAATTTCTCAAGATACAAATATTACGCAAGACAATGCAGTGTTTGAAGGAGATAAGCTACATATTTATGTGAAAGATCTTAAAGATGAGAAAATACAGCAAGCTTTAAAACGATTTTATTATAAGCAGTGTAAAACTTTAGTAGAGAAGAGTATTAAAGCGCATCAAAGTAACTTTAAAACAAAACCACGTTCTATTCGTATTACAGATAGTAGTCGCACGTGGGGTACTTGTGATTCGAATTTACAACTAACCTTCAATTGGAAGCTAGCGATGGCACCACAGCGAGTAATTGATTATGTAGTTGTTCATGAAATGTGTCATATGGTTCATTTAAATCATGATCGCTCTTTTTGGCGTCTTGTCGGGAAGATCATGCCTGATTATAAGGAAATGGAGAACTGGTTAGCGTTATCTAGTTGGAAGATGACGGTTTAGTGATGCACTTATTGTCAATCTTTGTCGGTAAGTCGATTTATTTCAAAAATCGCTGATATATTTGGGGTTGCGGTCGATATGTTCAAGGAAGAGAAAGCAAAAGGAGATGTTACAGCAGCCATCTCCCTTTTTCTGGTGTAGCAATTATCTCCCAAACTTCACAACAAAATCTTCATCCACCTTCTCCATTTCATACCCACGATACCCTTCCGAAAGCAACGCCTGTTGTCCACCAGCATTGTTCATTGGAACGCTCTTAATCTCCGTCCAATCTTTTTCCTTGTCTTCACGCAATTCCTTCACAAAAACATACCGCATACTACCACCATACTTCTCCTTCAGTGCAGCAATCTCCATCCCTTGTGAGAACTTATCTTTTAAACTTGGAATGTTAAAAGGTGCAACAGTGCAGCACACATAATCATATTTGCCGTTTTCTTTTTGTAATTCGTCCATGATGACTGTCGCTAATATTTTTTGCATCCCATTTCCGCGGCAGTTCGGATGAACGTTTGAGATTTCTTGATAGATGACGCGGTGTAGTTCACTTTCTGGTAAGCCGATATCAAGTCCTAAATGTTCATCGTCGATAGGAGGGACGAGTAGGGCGCGAAATGCGATGAGTTCGTTTTTGATAAAAGCACCGATCATCATGCCATTTCCTTCTAGAATGTATTGAAATTCTTCTAACGATAGTGGTTGTAAGCGACTTTTATCCTCAAGCGTCTCAACTACAACGTTTTGTAGTGATAAGATTTGTTCGATGTTCTCTAGTGTGAGTAATGTAACGTGAAATTGCTCATTATTTTGTTTTAATCTGCCTTCGTATAGAACTGTCATGCGTTAGTCCTCCTTTAGCGTACAACGTCTTGAAAGACGGTAAGTTCTTGCAGGATATCCTCATTTATTTCAATGCCGAGTCCTGGCTTTTCGTTTAAGCGAATAAATGGTACGTCGTAATGTAAGTTTCCGATGTCTTTCGTGAACTTTAATGGACCTGTTAGCTCGACGCTCGTAATGATTTTTTTCGAGAAAGCGACATGGAATCCTGCGGAAGAGGCAACGGATGATTCGACCATAGATCCAACTTGGCATTCAATGCCTGCCATTTCAGCTTGATGAGCGAGTTTTACAGCGGGATATATGCCGCCGCATTTCATTAGTTTTATGTTTACTTTATCAGCAGCGTCTAATTTAATAATTTGGCGCATTTCACGAGAGCTCTTTAATCCTTCATCAATCATAAGCGGAAGGTCTGTTTTCGAACGAATGTGAGCCATTGCGTCAATATCGTCTGCGACAACAGGCTGTTCAATCCAGTCGATGTTTACATGACCTAATGAACGAAGTGCTGTTAATGTGTTGGCGCTATTTTTCCACCCTTGGTTTACATCAACGCGAATCGCAATATCATTTCCTACACGTTCACGTACCGCTTCAATTCTTTTTACATCTTCTTTTACATTTGTACCGACTTTCATTTTGAAAGATTGGTAACCTTTCTGAATCATAGAGGCAGCTTCTTCAGCCATTTCTTCTGGATTTGCGATACTTAAGACGTGAGTGACAGGAAATTCTTCATGGTAGCGTCCGCCAATTAATTGATATATAGGTTGATTTAGTTTTTTGCCCATTATATCAAAACAAGCAATATCTATTGCAGCTTTTGCAGTAGGAACACCGTAAATTGTATTGTCCATCATATCGTGTATTTTCTCGATATTCATTGGATTTTGCCCGATAAGAGCAGGAGCTAGTGTATGCTTTAAAGTATGGAAAGTACTTTCCCACGATTCGCCTGTAACGTGATCATCAGCGACGCCTTCACCATAACCGATAATGCCTTCGTCTGTTTCCATTTTGACAATAATAGAAGGCATATCAGAATAAGAACCGTAACTAATAACAAACGGATCGCGAAGCGGTAAACGAATTGCATAAAGGTGAATAGCTGTAATTTTCATTGAATAAAGACCCCTTCCTGTTTACAATGGTTTTGTACATTTGATATAGTTGACGTTAAATAGTCGTTAATTAATGATAAGGAGTTAGAGAAATGATGATAAAAATTGCAGTTGTCGGTTCAAAAGAGTTTATGGAGACACTTTTACCTATTGCTCATAAAATAGAAGAAATAGAAATTGATCCATATATTTACCTTCATCCGGCAGAATCTTCTGAACTATTAAAGCGTTTAAAGCCTTGTGATTTCATCTTTTTCTCAGGTGCTTTACCTTATTATATGGCAAAAGAAATAAGAGAACAATTACGAATTCCGAGTACGTACTTACAGCAAGACGAGACAACCATCGCATCTTCCATTCTTTCTGTCATGTATCACCAAGGTATTCAACCACATCAAATCTCAATTGATTTAGTAGACCGCTCATTTATTGTAAATGTGCTCGAGGATATCGGTATAAAAGAAAGTCCACAAGTGTTTGATTATGAAAATATGCTGTGGAGTAAAGATGAAATAAATAGAGTTATTGATTTTCATGTAGCTAAATATCAATCTGGAGAAGCTCATTTAGCTTTAACTAGTATTCATGCTGTCTATGATGAACTTCAAAAAATAGGTATTCCTTCAGAACGTATGATAGATCCAAAGCAATCTATTATACATGGGTTAAAAGATGCAAAAATAAAAGCTGAGTTAGCAAGAAGCCATTCAGCTACTGTTGGTGCTTGTATTATTTCTTCTTTAGAATTACGAGATGTTTTGCTTGAGCAATTAAATGTCATTTCAAAAGAACTACGTGGTTCATTTAAAACAATTGATGAAATGACGTTCATTTTGTATACAACTCGTGGTGATATTGAATCCATTATAAAAACAAATATGATAAATAATTTATTTGCGAGTATAGAAGGAACGATAGCTATTGGATTTGGTTACGGAAAAACTGTGAAAGAAGCGGAGCAAAATGCTAAAATCGCCCAAGGTTTCGCGAAGAATAATCCAATAGACCACTGTTTTTATATACTAACAAGTGATAAAGAACTATTTGGTCCGTTCCCGAAAGAACAGAGAGTACAAAGTTTGAAGAACGACAACCCGGAACTAATGAAAATAGCGAAGGAAACGAAACTTAGCCCAGCAAATTTATCAAAGATTATTCAATTTAGTCAATCACATCCGTCATTGAAGTTTACAGCAGCAGATCTTTCTGAATACTTACAAGTGACTCGACGATCAACTGAAAGGTTATTAAAGAAACTAGTTGATTATGGGTATGTTCATATTTGCGGCGAGGAAATGCCTTATCAACAAGGGCGTCCTCGCGCAATATACGAACTGAATTTACCGTTATCTTTAAGCTTCTAATTGAGCTTTTTGTTTTTTTAGTAGTTCCGCTTTTTCAATGTCAGATAGTTTCGTAATTGTGAGACCAGTTATACCGTAAATAATCGAGATAATAGGTACGATGAAATTCAATATAGCATAAGGAGCATATTCGAAAGCACCTACGCCGAGTGTTGCGAGTATAAATACACCGCATGTATTCCAAGGTACAAAAACAGAAGTTAATGTTCCGCCATCTTCTAATGCTCTGGATAAATTTTTAGAATGTAGTCCTTTTTCTGTGTATGCATTCGCGTACATTCTTGAAGGAACAACAATCGAGATATATTGTTCAGAGCAAGTAAGGTTTGTTGCAAAGCAAGATGCGATAGTTGAAGCGATAAGTCCTTTTGCTGATGTCGCTAATTTTAAAATTTGATTTACAATGGAGCGAAGAATACCTGTATGTTCTAATACTCCTCCGAAAGTCATAGCGACAATGGTCATAGAGACGGTATTCATCATAGAGCTTAAACCACCACGATTAAATAGCTCGTCTACTAGCTTGTTGCCAGTGTCTATGACAAATCCACTTTGGAGTGCAGCAACAGCTGATGAGACAGAACCACCTTGAATAAAGACTTGTGATAAAAATCCTAAAATAATACCTACGAGAATAGCTGGTATAGCAGGAACTTTTTTAGCAACTAACACCATAACGACTACAGGTATGATTAGTAGGAAAGGCGAGATAACAAAGTTTTGCTGCAATACTTGTAACGTTTGCTCGATACTTTTTGCATCAATATTGTTAGCGCCGAAGCTTCTTCCTAAGAACGCATAAACGATAAGAGTAATAATTAAACCTGGAATTGTAGTAAATAACATATGACGAATATGTGTGAATAAATCTGTATTTGTTAATCCTGCGGCTAAGTTTGTTGTGTCTGAAAGCGGTGACATTTTATCGCCGAAATAAGAACCGGAAATGATAGCACCGGCAACCATTGGAGCTGGGATTCCCATACTAAGGCCAATGCCCATTCCTGCAACACCAATTGTTCCCATTGTAGACCAAGAGCTACCGATAGCTAATGCAACAATAGAACAAATAATTGTAATTGAAACTAAAAATAGTGATGGAGTTAATAGATTTAAACCGTAATAAATCATTGTTGCGACGATTCCACCACCAATCCAAGCACCGATCGTTAAACCTACTAGGATAATGATAACGATAGCGGGTAATGCGAGGCGAATTCCTTTATACATTGCTTCTTCAATGTCGTTCCATTTGTAACCGTAACGCCAAGCGACGATGGAAGCAACGGTTGTACCGATAATAAGTGGGACGTGAGGGCTTTGTTTTAATACAACAATTGTAACCATCATAACTGCAACTGTAATGATAATAGGAATCATGGCTACACCAAAAGGTATTTCTTTTTTCATAAAGGTCCTCCTTGTTATGTATGTTTGTTTGTATTTTTAGAATTGTCGTAAAATAGACGTTTATTAGGTTATGATAACTAAAAATATATGTAAGCGTCAATATAAAAGACAGAAAATAAGTAATATTCTAGTTGTTTGTTTAGTTTGTAATATAGATGTAGAGTAAGCTTTTTTAGTGTTTAAAAATAAATAATTGACTTTTTTCTTAAAATTCAATATGTTCATAAAAACATCTGTTTTTCATAAGTATAATTAACCTAAATGGTTTTGGAATTTGGGAAGGAGAATGTAGCTTTGAAAACATTAGAACTACAAGAGCGTTTAACTGAAATTTTTCAGCATTTACATGAAAACCCTGAAGTGAGTTGGAAAGAGTATGAAACGACAGCGTATATTACTAACTTTTTAAAAGAAGAAGGAATTTCATATAAAATATTTGATGATTGCCCAGGCGTGATTGCTGAAATTGGAAGCGGAAATCCTGTTATTGCGATTCGCGCTGATATGGATGCACTTTGGCAAGAAGTGAATGGAGAATTTAAAGCGAATCATTCGTGTGGTCACGATGCTCATATGACGATTGTAATGGGACTTATTTTACAATTAAAGAATATGAGATGGAAAAGTGGTACAGTTAGATTTATTTTTCAGCCAGCAGAAGAGAAAGGGAATGGTGCTTTAAAAATGGTAGAGAAAGGTGCTGTGGATGATGCGGATTTCCTATTCGGTGTTCATTTGCGCCCGATTGAAGAACTATCTTTGAAACAGGCTGCCCCATCAATTCGTCACGGAGCAGCAGGATTTTTAGAGGGTACGATTCACGGAGAAGATGCACATGGAGCACGCCCACATCAAGGGATAAATGCAATTGATGTTATTTCCATGATTAATATCGGTTTGAAAAACATATGGCTACCACCGCAAAGTTCCTATTCAGTAAAGATGACGAGGTGCCAAGCTGGTGGTGATAATTTAAATATTATTCCGGGTAACGGGCATTTTAGCTTAGATGTCAGAGCGGAGAGTAATACATTATTAGAAGAATTGAAGAAAAAAATAGAGCATGTCATAGAATCAGCTGCATCGATGGGATCGAAAACTTCATATGAGTGGATTGATCTCGCGCCAGGAGCTGAAGTTTCAGAAGAAGCTGAGCGATTTATGCGTAAAGGTATTCTTGAAGTGTATGGGGAAGATAAATGTACGGGGCCACTTTATACGACAGGAAGCGATGATTTCCATTACTACACAGTGAAGAAACCACATTTAAAAGCTGTCATGCTTGGATTAGGAGCAGACCTACAACCTGGATTACACCATCCGTATATGAAGTTCGATCATAGTTGTATTATGGATGGGGTAGAAATATTAAAACAAACTGTATTGAAAGTGTTAGAAGACAGGGGCTAGGGAGCTCCTGTTTTTTTGTAGGAACTTGTCGTTAAGTCGATATCCTTTGTCGAAACGTAGATATATTGAAAAAATCGTCGATATAATTTCACGTACCTATTATTTCGATGAAAAATGAGCATCCAGTACATGGTGTATAATAATAAGTACCATTTTTTAATAGGAGAAGTCGAATGAACGAACAATATTATGATGCAGTTTTAAATATAAAAACAGTCGGTGAGCAAAAAGGATTTAACAAGTCTATGCATTATCATCGTTATGAACCGACGCCGTATAGCGGATTAGATGAGTTATTGAATCAATATGAAATAAGAAGTAGCGACCAGATTGTAGACTTTGGATGTGGAAAAGGACGATTGAACTTTTATATGCACCATAAGTGCGGTGCTTCAGCGATTGGAATTGAAATGAATGAAGAGTTTTATAAAGAAGCGTTGGATAATCTTGATCGTTATGCACGCAAGGTAAGAAACAGTAAAGATAAAATTGGGTTTGAATGCTGTTTAGCGCAGGAATATGAGATTGATCCGCGTGATAACCGATTTTATTTCTTCAACCCATTTTCTGTACAAGTATTTATGAACGTAGTAAATAACATTTTACTTTCTGTAGAAGAAATGGGGAGAGAAGTGGATATTATTTTATATTATCCTTCTGAGGACTATATTTTCTTCTTAGAAAATCAGACTGCGTTTGAGCTGAAGAGGGAAGTAAGATTGCCTGGGGCTTATGAGAAGAATGGGAATGAGAGGTTTTTAGTGTATAGATTGGAGTGTTAATGTATGGGTGCTTGGGGAGTAGCAATATTATCAGACGATATTGCTGAAGATATTAAGTTACTATATAAGGATTTGTTAGCAAATGAATATTCAAATGAGGAAGCAAGTAGGATTGTAATTGAGGAGTACAAGAATGAATTAGATGATGAAGAAACTATTGCCTTTTGGTTAGTATTTGCTTCCATACAATGGAGGTTAGGGAGACTTCAAGAGAATGTTAAGCAGGAGGCATTGCAAATAATAGAGAGTGGTACAGATTTAGCTCGCTGGGAAGAAGAACCTAAATTACAGAAGAAACGTGAAGTAGTTTTAAATAAATTAAGAGAACAGTTAAATTCTCCGCAGCCAGAAGCGAAAAAAGTACCGAAGAGATTTATAGCTAATACTTCTTTAAAAGCAGGTGATGCTGTTAGTTATGAATTAGTATCGGGGAATTATATTATCCTTAAAGTCATTGAGATTGTTGAGGAATGGCATGGAGATCGATATCCTCTGTTCGAAATGTGTGATTGGGAAGGGAAAGAGATTCCTTCAAAAGAAGAAATAGACCAATTAGAATTGAAAATAAAGATTTATGAGGGTGGAAAACAGGAAGGTGTAAAAATTGCTATTTATCCGGCCGGAAAAAGAGACAGCACATTAAAAAGAATCAAAGTAGTGGCAGAGGATGTAAAAGTAGTATTGGATATAGGGTCGCCGTATACAATACTATGTTGGAAGGATTTGGACGACTACGTAGATACATTGTAATAAAAAGGACGCATTACCTAATTGGTAATGCGTCTTTTACTCACGTCTATATTAGTTACGGATTAAGTAATCAAATGCACCTAAAGCTGCGTTTGCACCTGAACCCATAGAGATGATGATTTGTTTGTACGGATTATTTGTACAGTCACCTGCAGCAAACACTCCTGGTACGTTTGTAGCGCCGTGCTTGTCTGTTACGATTTCACCGCGAACGCGTTCAACTGTTTCGCCTAACCAGTCTGTGTTTGGAACAAGACCGATTTGTACGAATACACCTTGTAATTCAACGTGATGAACTTCTTCAGTTTCACGATCGATGTAAGAAATACCGTTTACTTTATCAGTACCAGTAATTTCTTTCGTTTGAACGTTTTTCAGAACAGTTACGTTTGGTAAGCTGTTAAGACGTTCTTGTAATACAGCATCAGCTTTTAATTCTGGCATGAATTCAAGAACAGTTACGTGATTAACAATACCTGCTAAGTCGATAGCTGCTTCAATACCAGAGTTACCTCCGCCAATAACTGCTACGTCTTTTCCAGTGAATAATGGACCGTCACAGTGTGGGCAGTATGCTACACCTTTATTTTTGAACTCAGCTTCACCTGGTACGCCAACATTACGCCAGCGAGCACCTGTTGAAACGATTACGCTCTTACTTTTCAGAATAGCGCCGTTTTCAAGTTCCACTTCAATAAGTTCTTTTTTCTCTAAACGTTTCGCACGTTGTAGATTCATTACATCGATGTCGTATTCTTTAACGTGCTCTTCAAGACTTGCTACTAGCTTAGGACCTTCAGTGCGTTTTACGCTGATGAAGTTCTCAATACCCATAGTATCCATTACTTGACCACCGAAGCGTTCAGCAACGATACCAGTGCGGATTCCTTTACGTGCTGCATAAATTGCTGCACTTGCACCAGCAGGGCCGCCACCAACAACAAGAACATCGTATGGATCTTTATCAGAAAGCTCTGATGCATCTGGACCGTTACCCATTTTAGCTAAAATTTCTTCAAGTGTCATACGACCGCTTCCGAAAGATTCGCCGTTTAGGAAAACTGTTGGTACTGCCATGATGTCTTTGCTTTCTACTTCCTCTTTGAATGCAGCGCCATCAATCATAGTATGTGTAATACCAGAATTAAGAACGCTCATTACGTTAAGAGCTTGTACAACATCAGGACAGTTATGACAACTTAGGCTGATATAAGATTCAAAATGATATTCGCCTTGAATGTTTTTAATTTGATCGATTAATTTTTGTTCAACTTTTGGAGCGCGTCCACTTACTTGTAGTAAAGCTAACACTAATGAAGTAAATTCGTGTCCTAATGGAATACCAGCGAATACGACACCAGTGTCTTCACCAGGGCGGTTTACGCTAAAGCTTGGTGTTCTCTCTAATTCAACTTTTTCTACTGTAATCTTAGATGACATAGTAGCTAATTCGTCTACTAGAGCTAACATATCTTTAGATACGTCATCGTCTCCTGCGCTTACTTTAAGTAAAATATCGTTCTCCATTAATTGAAGATATTGGGATAGTTGTGTTTTTATATCTGCATCTAGTATCATTTTGATCGAACTCCTTAGATTTTGCCTACAAGGTCAAGGCTTGGTTTAAGTGTTGCAGAACCCTCTTGCCATTTAGCTGGGCAAACTTCACCTGGGTTGTTACGTACGTATTGAGCTGCTTTAATTTTGTTAACAAGAATGCTTGCGTCACGGCCGATACCGTCAGCATTGATTTCCATAGATTGGATAACGCCGTCTGGATCGATGATGAATGTACCACGAGCAGCAAGACCTTCTTCTTCCATTAAAACGTTGAAGTTTGTAGTGATTGTGCGAGTTGGGTCACCAATCATGATGTACTCGATTTTACCGATAGTTTCTGAGCTATCATGCCATGCTTTGTGAGTGAAGTGAGTGTCTGTAGATACAGAGTATACTTCAACGCCTAACTCTTTAAGAGTTGCATATTGGTTTTGTAAGTCTTCAAGTTCAGTTGGGCAAACGAATGTGAAGTCAGCTGGGTAGAAACAAACTACACTCCATTTTCCTTTTAAACTTTCGTCAGTAACTTGGATAAATTCTCCATTATGGTAAGCATTAGCTTTAAACGGTTTTACTTCTGTGCCGATTAATAACATATTAAAATTCCTCCTAAATGTTGGTTTTGAGCATCAAAAAATAGTGTGCTCATAAAATATATTTTTTAATTAACTATAATAATTCTAATTCGATATTAATTATCATATAGAAGTGGTTATTTTGTCAAGAGAATAAACGAACTTTATATCAATTTAATTAATATTTATTCTCAATTAAGGATAACAGGGAACTGAAAGGTAACTTTAAGTTTATAAATTTTCAATGATTGTTTGAAAGAGTAGTGTGTATGTTAGAGATATGGTGTAAGTGTAAATTGTTAGGAAGGAAATATTTCTTAGAAGTTGTCTTTTTGAAAAGGAACTGCTTATTTCTATTTTACAAAGAATTGTGTGATAAATAAAATAAAATGAACTAGAATCTTTTTGAACAATTTTTGTCCTCTCAAATATATAATTAGGAAGCATATTGCAATGATATAGAAACATTGACTCAAGAGGTTAACAAGATATAATAAAACCTAGATATACCTTTCAAAAAGAAGAAGATATAATATAGGATGAAAAAATTTCACCCTATTATTTTTTATAGCTTTTAGAAAACGCTTACAATTAGTGTGGAGGGGAAACCATGTCTAAGTTCACGAAGTATTTTTTAATGGAAGCTAACGATGTGATTGTATATGTGAAAGAGAAATTATGTAAGTTTGAACATGCAAAGGGGCTAAAGTGTAAAGAAATAGGTGATGGATTGGTTACAATCGACAATGGTAGAGGTAATTGATTTATTTAAGAAGAAGTTTTTAGACGCTTGGGATATTCATGTGCCAGAGATTATGGCGAAGGAAGAAGGCTTTAACGAAATCTATTTACAATCTGTATTAGAGGATATAGCTGCGGTGACGGGTCTTGAGTTAATTCGTCGTATTGTTGGGCTAGCGAAAGTAAAAGACATTACTTGTATTGAGAATGAGGAAGCACGTGCTAGAGCGGAACGTATTTGTCTTCAAGTTGCAAAGAAATTTATTTTACGAGCGAATCAATATAAAACAGGTACAAGCTTTGTAGAAACGTTAAAAGAACAGTCAATGCACTACGCGAAGTAAGGGGAGAAGATGATGGAAGAGCAATTAATACCAATCCAGTGGAAAGAGATGCTTCTGAAGTGATCAATCGCTTCGGGCAATATTCTGCTCCGAAAGAAAGTAAAGTATATAATCCAGCATTTGATGTCACGCCATATGAAAATGTAACAGCGATTATTACGGAAAAAGGGATTGTAAAAGCACCGTTTACAGAGAACTTAAAAAAGTTATTTCAATAAGTAGATAGAGTTAAAAAGTCAGTCATCATAAGCTTCATACTTAGGGGGATGTATATGTTATTACAAAAAGAAAGAGAAGAAATTGTAGCGTATGGAAAGAAAATGCTTTCTAGCGGTTTAACAAAGGGGACAGGCGGTAATATTAGTATTTTCAATCGCGAGCAAGGTCTTGTTGCCATTAGCCCAAGTGGTTTAGATTATTATGAAACGAAGCCTGAAGATGTAGTTATATTAAACTTAGATGGCGATGTAGTAGAGGGAGAGAGAAAACCATCGAGCGAACTCGATATGCACCTTATTTATTATAGAAAGCGTGAAGATATAAATGCGCTTGTGCATACACATTCTCCTTATGCGAAGACGATTGCATCATTAGGATGGGAACTGCCCGCAGTATCGTATTTAATTGCTTTCGCAGGCCCTAATGTTCGTTGTGCACCGTATGAAACATTTGGTACGAAGCAATTAGCAGAGGCGGCTTTCGAAGGGATGATTGATCGCCGTGCTGTTTTACTTGCGAATCACGGTTTAATTGCGGGTGCAAATCATATCAAAATGGCATTTACTGTTGCAGAAGAAATTGAGTTTTGTGCGCAAATTTATTATCAAACGAAAAGCGTCGGAGAGCCTAAGTTATTGCCAGAAGATGAGATGGAGAATTTGGCGAAGAAGTTTGAAGGGTATGGACAGCAATAGAATGAAACAAGAAAGACCCTCAAGATTTGACTCTTGAGGGTCTTTCTATGCCTTCTTAAGCAATAAATACATAAAGTAAGGGGCACCAATTAAAGCGACAACAATACCTGCCGGGATACCGTTAGGCTCAACGATATTTCGTCCAATTGTGTCTGCTAATAGTAATAGCCATCCGCCGATTAAAAGGGCGATAGGCATGAAGATTTGATGCCTTGGACCTACTAAAGATTTTGCGATGTGAGGAGCCATTAGTCCAATAAAGCTAATTCCTCCTGTTACGGAAACAGCTGCAGCTGCAAGCGCAACGGCCGCCACTAATAAGTATCTGCGTTCTTTTTCAATTTCAATTCCAACGCCAATTGCGACCGGTTCGTTTAATGCTAGAATGTTTAATCGGTTTGCCTTATAGAAAACAAACGGAATGAATACGATTAACCATGGAAGCATTGCTAAAACAAAGATCCAGTCATCTCCCCAAATGTTACCGGCAATCCATTTGGCGATAAAGTCCACTTTCATACGATCTGCGGATGAAATAAGGACAATCATCATTCCAGATAGTGCAAATGCAAAACCGATACCGGTTAATGTTAATCGCACCGGCTGAAGTCCAGTTGATTTACTATATGAAAATACGTAGATTAGAACAGCTGTTAGAAATGCTCCAATAAATCCAACGACAGGTAGTAAGTAAAGAAATGAACCTACATCTATTGGAAAGTATAAGAAGAAAATAGCAACAGCAACACCGGCCCCAGAGTTGATTCCGAGAATACCAGGTTCAGCTAAATCATTTCGGGTAAGTCCTTGCAGAATAGCTCCTGATAAAGCGAGAGCCATACCAGCTAATAATGTAATGACAATTCTAGGGAGTCTTAATGAGTATAAAACGAACTCCTCTTTAAAAGTTCCTTGTCCCATTAATGTTGGGAGTAGTCGATCATAAGATAAAGATGCTGAACCGAGCCCCATTCCAATTACAATAGTTGTAATGGTTAGGATAAGTAAAGCGAGTATAATAAGACGTTGTTTTCTTAGAATAGATGGGATCATGAGAACATTTTTCCTCCTTTACGTACAATGAATAGGAAGAATGGTAATCCTACAATTGCGACAATAGCAGCAACTGGTGTTTCGTACGGAGCGTTAATGGTACGTCCGATTGTATCTGCAAGTAGCATAAAGGAAGCACCAGCAATTGCTGACATCGGTATAACAAATCGGTAATCTGGACCGACAATTGGGCGTACCATGTGAGGTACCATTAAACCGATAAATGCCATATTTCCGACAAGTGCTACAGACGCACCTGCAAGTAAGATAATAATGATAAATAGAATGGTTTTAATAACAATAATTTTTTGACCTAGTCCAATAGCTACTTCTTCACTGAAACTAAGAACTGTCAATTTTTTTGCTAGTAAGATGGCGATAAAGATACTAATTGAAATGACTGGAATAATAATTTTTAATTGTCCCCAAGTTGTTCCAATTACGCCCCCAGCAGTCCAAAGTGATACCTCTTGTGAAATTTTAAAATAAATGCCGACACCTTCTGAAATTGCAAGCAAAAATGCTGAAACGGCAGCACCAGCTAATACAATTCGAAGAGGGGAGAGTCCACCTTTTTTCATCATGCCAATGCCAAATACCATAATTGCGCCAATTGCAGCACCTATAAAGCAAGCAAATGTTAAGTAAAGATAGCTGATGGAAGGGTTGAAAGCAAGTGTTAGTGCAAGCGCAGCATTTGCTCCACCAGATAGCCCTAATAATCCAGGATCGGCAAGTGGATTTCTTGTTAATCCTTGCATAATTGCTCCAGAAACAGCAAGTCCAGCTCCTACAAAAATAGCAGCAACTTCACGGGGCAAACGTATTTCGCGAATAATAGATATTTTATCCCCTTTAGCGGAGGAAGTGAGTGCTAACCATACGTCTTTTATTGAAGTATCTGCAGCACCTAATACCATTGCCACCATAAAAATAAGAAAGAATGCAATTATGCTTAAAATTAATTTGTATGTAAAAGCTATAGAACGTGTATTGTCATGTTCTTTTGTCATTCGTTTCACATCTTTTCTTTTCATAGAATAAAGGAAGAGGAATTCTTAATTTAAGAATTCCTCATGTTTGTATTATTTACCAAGAAAGCTCTTCTTGAAGAAGTCCAGTTGGAAATCTAATGTAAGTGGATCATTGAAATAGAATTCCATCATGTTTGCTTCGTATACGCGATTATTTTTTACTGCTGGGATGTTTTTATATGATTCTGTCTCTTGGAATGAGTTATCAGTATCTTTGTTTTTACTTACGATTAAGTAATCACCAGCAAACTCAGGTAATACCTCAGTAGATAATGCGTAGTAACCTTCTTTTAATGCTTTTTCTTTTACCTTTTCAGGCATTTTTAATTTCATTTCTTGGTACAGAATTTCTGTTCCACGGCCCCAGTTCTCGCCGTATACATAAAGCTGTTTGTTGAAGTTTTCTACAACAGACACTGTAGCATCTTCACCGATTTTTGCTTTAATTTCTTTACCAGCTTCTTGTGCACGTTTCTTGAAGTCATCAACCCAAGTTTTTGCTTCTTTTTCTTTGTTTAATAACTTACCAATTTCTAAATGCTGTGTTAAGTAATCAACTTTTCCGTAAGTGTATGTTACAGTAGGAGCGATTTTCTTTAACTTATCAACATTTTTAATATTTTCTAAACCGATGATTAAATCTGGATTTAGTTCAGCGATTTTTTCAACATTTTCATCTGATACTTCAGCAACATCTTTAAGTTTGCTATCAAAACGTGGGTTTTGTTTAGACCATGAATCTACCCCAACAAGATTTACACCTAATGACATTACGTTACCAGCGAATGATGATAAAACAACAACGCGTTTTGGATTTGCAGGAACTTCTACTTTACCATTTTCAGATTGGTATGTAATTGTTTCTGATTTACTACCTTTTGCATCATTCTTTTTGTCTGTAGAGCCATTGCTACAAGCGCTCATAACAAGGACGAAAAGAACTGTTAGTGAAATAAATAACTTTTTCATCGTCTGTCTCCTTTAAATAGATGATATGTGTATACAATAATTTGTTTAATTGCAATCTTTTTGAAAGAGTAGTGGTAATACAAAATATTTATTAAAAATCTTGAATGTGAGATATCACAATATAGTATTAACCATACTAATAAAAGAAGATGTAATCTCAAATTTTCTAATTATTAACAAATTGATAATGATTATCACTATTGATTCATTAAATAATATAATTTTATCTAGTTTTATTGTCAATAGTAATTTTAATTGTAAATTTTGCGGAAACAGGTTATATTTTATTGAGAATGATAATCAATGATTAGTAGCTGAGGAGTGAGCACGAATGAATCGAGAAGAATTGTTTGATGTAACTGTGATAGGTGGAGGACCTGCAGGGCTTTATTCAGCTTTTTATAGTGGACTCAGAGAAATGAAAACGAAAATAATAGAATTTCAACCACAGCTAGGTGGAAAAATACATGTTTATCCAGAGAAGATGATTTGGGATGTAGGTGGACTATTACCAGTTACAGGTGATAAATTAATTGAGCAACTTGTACAACAAGGGTTAACATTTCAGCCGGAAGTTGTATTAAATACAAAAGTAGAATCGATTATTCGTAATAAAGATGGCACTTTTACGTTAAAAGCAAACGATGGAAAAGAACACTTTTCAAAAACAGTTATTGTGGCAACTGGAAGTGGTATATTGAAACCACAAAAGTTATCAATTGAAGGTGCTGAGCGATTTGAAGTATCGAATTTAAATTATACAGTGAAATCTTTAAAGCGTTTCAAAGATAAAACGATCATTATTTCCGGCGGAGGAAATTCTGCCGTTGATTGGGCAAATGAATTAGAACCAATCGCGAAAAAAGTATACGTAACATATAGAAAAGAAGAATTATCTGGTCATGAAGCACAAGTGAAGCAACTGCTGAACAGCTCAGCTGAGTGTTTCTTTCATACATCGATTACAAAATTAATTGCTGGTGATAGTCATGAAGCGATTGAATATGTAGAATTAACGAATCATGAGACAGGTGAAGTTTCTCATTTACTGATTGATGAAGTTATTATTAATCATGGATATGAACGTGACATTACATTATTAGAAAATAGTGAGTTAGACGTTGCGATTATAGATAATTTTTATATTGCAGGGAATGCAAATAGTGAGTCTTCAGTAGACGGATTATATGCCGCTGGGGATATTTTAAAGCATGAAGGAAAATTACACTTAATTGCGGGAGCATTCCAAGATGCTGGAAATGCTGTAAATAAAGCGAAACAATTTATTCAGCCAGATGCAAGTGAGTATGGAATGGTTTCTTCGCATAATGAAGTATTTAAGAAGAGAAATCGTGAATTGATTAAACAGATGATGAAATAGTAAAGGAACAAGTATACCCCCATTTACTTCTCTATTCAAATGACGAGAGAGATAAATGGGGGTTTTCCTGTTTACTATATTTTCAATCATTATAATGACACCGGTTTCATCAGTTCATGTGAAATGAACGTTTTATTTGTAAATCCTCCTATAAAACAATGAATCTATGTTTTGCTGACGCAGAACAGTATTACATTATGCTGTTCCTTTAGCTCGTTCGTTAGGAAATGGCATATTTAATATAGAAGCAATGTACTGTTTTCCATGCATTCGAGCTAATGATTCTAATATTTGGCGAACACGTTTTGTAAGATGACCTTGTTTTTTTATTTCCTCACAATATGCGTCATAGAAAACGTATTTAGCCCAAAGGAAATCATCTTGTTGGAATAAGAAATGATTTTTGTACCATTCTCCAATTGTATGGTAACAATTGTTTTCCTGTATTGCTGCACTTTGAGAAAGAATACGATCAGATAAAGATGCAGTTAAATGAGAAATTGTGTTTTCTGTTTCAATTTGTAATGTTTTTTCTAACATTGTAATGATGTGACGAGTAGCCATATGTTAACTCTCCTTTGTGTAAATGGGTAATACCATTCTATATTTAAAAAATTCTTACTATATACTATTATACAATATATGGAATGCATCTACCTGCTTTTTAGGTTGCATTTACAAAATCTTTTTTATTTGTTTACAAAAATAAAGTAAGATACAGTATATAGGAAAAAATAATAAAGGAATGAACGAGTTGTATATAACAGTAGAAGAAGCTGCGGAGTATTTGAATTTACCAAAGTCGTATATTGAAGAGTTAATTCAGCAAAAGAAAATTCGTGCACTATTTGATGGAGAGCAATATTTATTAAATAAAGAACAATTCAATACACATTTAGAACAAATGGAGAAATATAAGCAATTAGTGGAAGAAATATTGAACGAACCCATTCCAGAAGATATGGATGTTAAAGACGAAGATTAAACTATGGGAAATCCCTTATGAAGATATGCAGAAATGTATCTTCATAAGGGATTTTTTGTTTAAAGATATTAAAGCATAAGGAGTTGTTAGCCTTTCTTCAAATTTTGATAGGTAGTAGTCTACCATGTTAAAAGCATATTTTTTTCTAGCTAGGACAAACATAGAGAACGTAACCTGTACAGATACATATACTATCAGTGCAAAAGCTTATAAATTAATGGAAGGGGTTTTCTCGTGAGTTTATTTCATTGTGATTTCTTGGAAGATTTAATTGGATCTTTTGTGAGAGTAAACAGGGGTGGTCCAGAATCTCAAAAAGGAACAATAGTCGCAGTATGTTCGGATTACTTTGTATTAAAGAATGAAAAAGGAGAGCTCTATTACTATCAGATTCGTCATCTGAAAAGCGTTACAAAAAATGTGAAAGATTGTAAAGCAGATGATTGTGGATGGTTGGAATGTGAGTGTGAAGGTGACTTTGAAAAGCTACTTCAAAGCTTCAAATATCGTTGGGTGAAAATTAATCGTGGTGGCCCAGAGAAAGTTGAAGGTATCTTACAAGATGTTTCTTGTGAGTTTGTGACATTAATTGTAAAAGAAGAAGTTATATTAGTTGCAGTACCTCATATTAAGAGTGTCACAGTAGCGTGCGAAGAGAGCGAAGAAAGTAATAATGAAAGCTGTTGTTCAGGTCGAGAGCGCGCACAAAGACCATCAAGTAGAGGAAGATAATAAGAAAGGAGGATATGAATTTGGAGAGTGTATTATGCTGTGAGCAAATTAAGTGCTTAGTTGGTGAGACTGTAAAAGTAAATCTTCGTGGCCCAGAGAGTCGAGTGGGGGTACTTGTATCGTTAGGAAGAGATTACCTTACATTACAACTCCCTCTTGGTGAATTAGTATATTACCAATTGAAACACGTGAAGAGTCTAGTTAAGAAAGTGAAAGAAAGTAAATGTGATGATTGCTATGTTTCATGTTTCTGCTCTGATGATGATACTTTTGTCGATGTATTATGTGACTTGAAGTATAAGTGGGTAAAGATTAATCGTGGCGGCCCAGAGTGTGTAGAAGGCTTATTAAGTGAAGTGCATGAGGAATGTATTACACTAGTAAACTGTGATGAGGTCATTTATATCATTAATTATCATATTAAGAGTGTGAGTCAAGTAGTTAAATGTAAAAAGAATGAAGATGAATAATGTTTAATAAATAAGAGGGGCATTATGAGGGAAAGAGAAGCACAATTTCTTATTTCGATAGTATGAAAAGGAATTACTTACTATTAAGACAGAACTTTGCCCTGATTATTTTTTTACCGAAGACAGAAAAGAAGAAATTCATAGGAAGGAGGATATAGATGAATGAGTTGAATAAAAATATTGGAGAAAATATATATATTAAATTAATCGGTGAAAAAAGATTTAAAGGTGTATTAATAGACGTAGGAAATGATATCGTTGTTCTTTACAATGGACAAGACTACGTATATATATCTTTATATCATGTACAACATTATAAAATTTTACGACCACATGATGAAGAAGTAGCAAAACCAGATGTTGATTCTGTCATTAAGAGAGAATCTCCTTCAATTTCTTTGAGGAAAGTATTAAGTACCTCTAAAGGGATTTTCACAGAAATTTATGTAGCTGGAAATGCTCCAATACATGGATATGTTACAAGTGTAATGAACGATTATATCGTTTTTTATAGCCCGGTTTATAAAACAGTGTATATATCTTTAAAGCATTTGAAATGGTTAATTCCGTATAAAGAAAATCAAGTGCCTTATGCCCTCAATAAAAATGAACTCCCCGTGAATCCATTAAATATTACGTTAGCTCGAACTTTTGAAGAACAGCTTATTAAAATGGCTGGCAAAATCATGGTGTTCGATTTAGGTGAGGAATCTAATAAAATCGGAAAGATGGCAAAAATTGATGAAGGTCATATTGAAATATTAAAGGCGCGTGATGCGAAAATGTATGTAAATATTCAACATGTAAAATCTGTCCATTGTCCGTAAGTTAATTGAAAGGGCTGGCTTTTTCTTTTATATGTAGAAGAAAAGGTCGAGCCTATTTGTTTAGTTCGATTTGAATATGAGGGAAAAAATGAATTGAATATAAATATGTTAGTATGACTGTTGAAGAGGAAATTTTGTGCGAAATTATAAAAAATATGTACGAGCTATCTTTTGATGTATTCAATTTATTTTTTTGAGGGAGAACTGCTTAACTAATATATTAAAGGGGTTTTGTTGGTGGAGCAGTTTCCAAATTCGTTATCGATTACATTACTTGGCAGTGCTGGTGGAGCAGCAAAAGCAGTTTTAGCGATTTTAAATCAAGCGATAGTAAATGAAAAAGACCCGATTTATGAAGTCATAAAGAATGTTACATTTTATTTGGTTGATATAAAACAAAAAGATAGGACGTATTATGACGAGTTGTTTCCAAATTTGAAAGATCAATTGTTTTTATCCGAAATAGACCTCCAAGATGTAGTGACATTTAAAAAGCATTTAAAAGAAAGTAGTACGAGCGTTGTTATTGATGTTTCGGGGGCAGATACGATCAGAGTATTAAGCTGTTGTAATGAACTTGGAATTTGTTATATTAATTCAGCTTTGGAAAACGAGGCAGTAGATCAGGACGATAGTTTAATCGGCTTTCAGCTTACGGAAAGATATACGAGATTTGAGAAGGAAAAAGATAAATTTACAAATACAAAAGCAATTATAGGCTCAGGTATGAATCCAGGTGTCGTGCAATGGATGATTGTTGAACTTATGAAGGAACGCCCGAATGAAAAGCCAAGAGCATGCTATATAGTAGAACATGATACGTCATTTTTGAATGATACAGCACTTATAAAGCCTCATACACTGTATGCTTCATGGGCAGTAGAGCGATTTCTAGATGAAGCGATATGGAGTTATCCGATGTATATGAGTCATCGTCGTCCTCTTTACTTTTATGAAGATGTATATGCTTCAGAGTATAAAGTAAAGTTGGGAGAGAAAGAGTTTTATGGTTGTTTGATGCCGCATGAGGAAGTTTTAATTTTAGGGAAAAACTTTAACATGGAAGTAGGGTTTCTTTACCGAATTAACGAGTATACAACAAATATAATTAGACAGAATTTAGATAAGGTAGAAGATCTATGGAATTGGAATCGTAAAGTATTTAATCCAGCCGAAGAAGAGATTGTGGGCGAGGATCTAGTCGGTGTATTACTCGTTTATGAAAATAGCGAGACCTATATGTATAACGTGATGAATAGCAGTCAAGTTTTTCATAAATATAAAACGAATGCGACATACTTCCAAGTAGGATGTGGCATTTATGCTGGCTTGTGTAGTTTACTGTTCGATAACTTTAAACAAGGTGCCTATTATGTAGAGGAATTATTATTAAATACAGAAAGTAAGTACGGAGAATATTTGAATTTATATATGAATGATTTTGTAGTTGGTGGAAATGACTTTACGGATGGATTGCTACATGATCGAGTAAGGTGGATATAAATTGTGATGAAAAGGAAGGGGAAATCTCCTTCCTTTTCCCGTTATAAGGTTACAGATTGCTCTGAAAGTAATTTCATACTTATAATTTAATGAGATAATATATATAGTTTTTGTATTGATCATGAGGAGTAGCAAGGAAGTATTGCGATTCAAAGTAGCGGAGAACTAGGAATGAAAGTGGAGATTTTTTTACCGATAGCATAATGTGCTAGAAGAAAATATTTTTCAGAAAAGTGTTCTTGTTGCGTAAATATAAACATTTTATAAAATGTTTCGAGAAGGGTTTTTTTTATAAAATACTTCGTTTATAATGGAGGAAAATATCGACATGAGATTTGTTATTCATGTAACGGTTCGGTAGTGTTAGAAAAAGAAGGGGTGCACGCGCATCCTTTTTTCTATGCAGATATTATGAAAGAGGTGGTATGATGGAATTAACATTAAATTCGACTGTATGCTTGCACACAATTCAATTTCGAAAAGAGCAAAAGAATTATATTGTAAAAGATACAATTACAGGAGAAAAATATGAAATGCCGCCACTTTGGATTGATGCATTGGCAATGATGCGTGACGGTTTTTTATTAGGGGAAATTGAGGAGAAATTAAAAGAAGAGTATCCGGAAGAAGAAATAAATATGTTAGCATTTACGAGGCAACTGTTAGAGCTAGAGCTTGTCGAAATGGTCGATGGGGAAGAAATAGCTTGTACAAAGAAGAAAGAGAAAGATTATTTAGCTTGGTTACGTCCTCGCGTTGAGCAATTCTTTCTTAGTTTAAATAAAAGAAATAGAAGCAAAGGTCAATGATGATCTTTGCTTTTTTGTATAGTTTGTTTAAAAAATTACAGCGAATGCTCTTGCGAAAGCACCGTCGCTATTTTTAATTTTTAAAGGTGCCGCTGAGAAAAAGAAACGTTTCGCATTAATGGCATCTAAGTTTGTTAAGTTTTCGATTAAATAAATATTATTCCCAAGTAGTATGTGATGAATCGGTGATGTTTCTGTCGTTACCTCGTCAGGAGAAATGAAATCTAAACCGACAGATTTTACTTTTAATTGAACTAATTCTGCAGCTAATTCTTCGGAAAGATAAAAGGCTTCTTGTTCATACGCTTCTGTATTCCATTTATTAGATAGGTTGGAATGGAAAATGACAATATCACCTTCTTTTATGTCAGCATTGTGTAATACTTCTTTAGGTAGTTTTCGTTCTTGTACATGAGTTACATCAATAAGAACAGCTTCACCTACAAATTGATCTAGGGGCAATTGATCAATAGTCGTTGCGCCTGAAATGAAATGAGCAGGAGCATCACAATGTGTACCAACATGAACGACAGAATGAAAATCTGTAACTTGATAGCCTGTCTCTTCAACACTTGTAATGGCTTCTAAATTGATTTTTGGTGTTCCAGGAAATTGAGACATATTGTTTTCAAATGTTTGGGATAGGTCAATTACTTTCACTTTAAATACCTCCAAGTATATATTTTGAAATATAAAAAACTCACCTTTCATAATCAAGAAAGATGAGTTTTGCACACAATAGTTACGTTTTATCTTTCAAAATGCAATGCATTTTGCAGGAATTAGCACCTATTCAGTTTGTATAAACTGAGGTTGCTGGGCTTCAAAGGGCCGGTCCCTCTGCCTCTCTTGATAAAGGTATATTCAATTTAAAGTTCTGAATTTTCTTGATATTAAAATTGTAATTCATTTCCTTTTTCTGTGCAACACAAAATAGGTATTCACCCAAATAAAGTTGCTCGCATATTGTAGCTTATGTAAATAGAATGCTGCGAAGGAGTGAGTGCAGTGACAGGGAATGTATTGAATTATTATGCTGGTGGAAATACAGCTAGAGGATTTCATAATTTATATGAAGAGAATTTAAAAGGACTAAACAGATTATTTATTTTAAAGGGTGGACCTGGAACGGGAAAATCTTCTTTAATTAAGGCAATAGGTCGTGAATGGGTTGAAAAGGGATATGATATTGAATTTTTACACTGTTCTTCTGATAATAAATCGGTTGATGGTGTCATTATCCCGAAGTTAAAAGTAGGAATTGTTGATGGAACATCACCGCATGTTATTGAGCCAAAAATGCCAGGAGTTGTCGAGGAGTATATTAATTTAGGGATTGCTTGGGATTCAGATAAGTTAAGAAAGCAGAAAGTGGAAATTGAACGATTTGTTTCAGAAGCAAGCAAAGCTTTTCAAGCTGCTTACGCTCGTTTTAACGAGGCATTAGTTATACATGATGAGTGGGAGAAAATATATATTAGTAATATTGATTTTAATAAAGCGAATGAACTAACCGAGCAGCTCATTCAGAAATTATTTACAGATAGAGTTGGGAAACAATCGCTTGTGAAACATCGGTTTTTAGGAGCAGCTACACCGAAAGGAGCAGTTGATTTTGTTCCTAATTTAACAGAAGGATTACCACATCGTTATTTTATAAAAGGACGCCCAGGTTCTGGGAAATCAACAATGCTCAAAAAATTAGCTAAGGTAGCAGAAGAAAAAGGATTTGAAGTTGAAGTATATCATTGTGGGTTTGATCCAAATAGTCTTGATATGGTTATCGTAAGAGAATTAGGGTTTGCGATTTTCGATAGCACCGCACCACATGAATATTTTCCGAGCCGTGAAGGTGATGAAATTATAGATATGTATGCCCTTATTGTAACACCAGGGACGGATAAGAAGTATGCGGAGGAAATTCGTGACGTCTCTATTCAATATAAAGCAAAAATGAATGAGGCGATGTCTTTTTTAGCGAAAGCGAAATCAGTTCGTGATAAATTAGAACGAATTTATATTGCTGCTATGGATTTTTCAAAAGTAGATGCATACAAAGAGGAGATTCAAAAAGAGTTTGAACGAATTGCGGTTAGTGTAACTGAAAAGAACAAGTAAAAAATAACGAATTTTGACAGGCTGTCGGAAATTTTCTGACAGCTATTTTAGTATGTAGTAAACTTAGTAATATATTTGTCGAATTTCCAAGGAAATAATCAAAAAATGGAGAGGGTATGAAATGAGAGAGAAAATTAAGTTGGAGTTAGAACGAATTGAGAAAGAAAATGATGTGAAAATTTTATTCGCTGTGGAGTCAGGGAGTCGTGCATGGGGATTTCCATCAAAAGATAGTGATTATGATGTTAGATTCGTTTATATGCACCCGGTAGAATGGTATTTATCCATTCATGATAAACGAGATGTAATTGAGTATCCGATTAGTGATGATTTAGATATAAGCGGATGGGATATAAAAAAAGCGTTACAACTATTTGCAAAGTCAAACCCAGCTTTACTCGAATGGATTCGATCACCCATTTTTTATTCGAAAAACTCTAATTTTCCAGAACAGCTTCAGCAAATGAGTGAAAAGAATTTTGATCCAAAAGCAACGATATACCATTACTTACATATGGCTTCAAAAAATTATCGTGAATTTTTGCAAGGTGAGAATGTAAAATTGAAAAAGTACTTTTATGTATTGCGTCCTATTTTGGCTTGTAAGTGGCTAGAGGAGAAAACAACTTTGCCTCCTGTAGAATTCGATCGATTAATTACAGAATTATCAATAGAGCGTAGCGTATTAGATGAAATTGAACGGTTGTTAATAAAGAAAAAGGCAGGTACTGAATTAGATGTTGGATTGAAAATTGAGGTGTTGAATCAATTTTTAGAAGAACAAATTCATTACTATCAGCAATACGTAAAAGGAATTGAAAAGGGATCAGGGATCGATATTGAGAGTTTAAATACATTGTTTCGAGATATGTTGTTTGCGGTATACGAAAAAGAGCACAAGTAAGTTTGTGCTCTTTTTATTTTGTAGGAATAATGAAAACAGATATAGCTGCAAGAAGACCTGCAAATGAGAATAAGTAAAAATTCCATGCTAAGTCATATTGCATTGTCATAATAATACCGACAAGAATAGGACCAGTAATTGCGCCAACTCGGCCAAGTCCAAGTCCCCAGCCTAAGGAAGTAGCTCGGATATGTGATGGGAAGTATTGTGTTACATATGCATTTAATATTTGAGTAATGCCAACTGATCCAATTCCAGCAAGACCAATTAAAAGATAGATGATTGTAACAGATGGTTTAATTGTTAATAGTCCAATACATATAGCTGCCATAAGATAGGAGATGCTAATAACAATTTTAGCTCCTATACGATCGGCGATTGCTCCAGCAAATAATGCACCGATAGCGGCAGTAATATTTAGCATAAGTAGGAATGATAAACTAGATCCAAGAGGGTATCCTGCCTGTCGCATCATCTGAGGTAACCAAGTATTTAAACCGTATATTAAAAACATACCCATTATATAAGTGATCCAAAAGAGCAGCGTTGCTTTTCTGTATTCTTTTGAGAATAAAGTAAGAAATCCATTTCTCTTTCGCATATTAGATGAGGGTTGATGCGTTTCATCTTTCACATAGAATTCAATTTGAAAACGATTAAGGATTTGGTCAACTTCTTTTTGGCGATTACGTGATAATAAAAATTGAATGGATTCAGGTAAATAACGAATAATGAAAGGAATAAGGAGTAGTGGAATCATTCCGATGCCAAACATAGTTCTCCATCCGAAACCTTCTAACATAAACATCGACAAAATAGCGCCTAACACGATCCCTAAAGGATAGCCAGTAAACATAAGAGCATAAATAAAAGATTGTCGCTTTTTTGGTGAATATTCAACAGTAAGTGCTGAAGCTGTTGGAATAACACCACCTAATCCGATTCCTCCGATAAACCGAGATAAACCAAATAATTCGGGAGAAGGAGCAAGTGCAGCTAGGCCCATTGTGATAGAAAAAAGTGCTAAACAGCATATAAGCGTCCATTTCCGTCCAATTAGATCTGTAATGGTTCCAACTAGAATAGCGCCAATAAACATACCAAATAAAGCATAGCTAGCAATTGTACCAGCATGTGCCGGCGAAAGTGCCCAGCTTTTGTCTTCTAGGAGCTTTGGCAGAACGGCACCGTAAATACCTAAATCATATCCATCAGCTAGAATAGCTAGCCAACAAATAAAAACAACAAGTTTTGTAATAGAGCTCGAAAAGATAGTTTCTGTAGATTCTAGATGAGGTGGAGCTGAAGGTTGCATAGTATTCCCCCTTTTAATTTGTAGATGAGTATATTATTTTATTTGGTGTTAATATTTTCCTTCTTGTATCGGAATTTATATGAAAAGGTTTTATAACAAATAAAGAAGCTCAACAGTCATTCTGTTGAACTTCTTTATTTGTTTACTCATTATCAACTCGTTTTAACGGTTGATCTGCCGGACCTTCAATAACATCTCCCTCAATTGAAAAGCGTGAACCGTGGCAAGGACAGTCCCAAGTACAATCACCATTATTCCATTCAACTTCGCAGCCGAGATGTGTACAAGTTGTATCGACAATATGTAATTTTCCATCTTTGTCCTTATAAGCACCTGCTCGTTTCCCATTAACATGTACGACAGATCCTTCACCAACTTCGAGATCTTCTGGTTTACGTAATGCAGTTTCAATCTTTCCTTCAATTAAATGTTTCGCAACATCAAGGTTTTGGGAGAGGAACGTTTTTATATCTGGATTTGCATGGAAGCGTGATGGTGCATACAGTTCTTTATATGGACTGTCTACTTTTAGAATGGAATCCTTCAGTAAATGAGCGGCAGCAGTTCCAGTTGTCATTCCCCATTTACGATATCCAGTTGCAACAAATATATTTGGATTACTTTCGTTAATATGTCCGATATAAGGGAGCTTATCTAGCGTAATTAAATCTTGTGCTGACCATCTATAAGGAACTTCATCTATTCCAAACGTTGCTTCCGCAAAAGAATAAAGTGCTTCGTAATGAAGCATCGTGTTTATTCCTTGTCCTGTTTTATGACTTTCTCCGCCAATTAAAATTAATTTTTCCCCATTGCTTGTTGTGTAGCGTAAGGAGCGTTTTGGGTCATCAATACTTAAATACATGCCACCTGGATAATCTGTTTTTGCTTTAATAGCAAGAGCATAAGAGCGTTCTGCGTACATTCGCGTAAAGAAAAAGCTATTCGCATCATAAAAAGGAAAGTGTGAACAAGAGACAACATATTCACAAGTAATGCGATGTCCGCCCTTTGTAATGACTTGTGGAGAATCTCCTTTTTCTACATCCATAGCAGTCGTTTGTTCGTAAACTTTTCCGCCCATCTCCACAAACTTTTCTAAAAGTGTTTTCAAATAAAGAAGGGGATGAAACTGGGCTTGATTTTTCATGACAAGTGCAGATTGTACTGGAATTGGAATCGATAGAGATTGAACATAGTCACAAGGTATATTTAATTTTTGATAGGCTTCATATTCTTTCGATAAACTTCTTAATCCCTTATCGGTAGTTGTATATAAATATGAATCTTCATTTGAGAAATTACAGTCGATTTTATATGTTTGCACAGTTTCATTAATAAATTGTAGAGCATGATTATTTGATTCATAGTAAAGCCCGGCTTTTTCCATACCGAAATGATTGATTAATTCATCATAAATAAGATCATGTTGCGCTGTTATCTTTGCTGTTGTATGCCCAGTCGTCCCGTTTAAAATAAGACCAGAATCAAGTAATACAACATCGATGCCTTCTTTTGCAAGTAAATAGGCAGTAGTAATACCTGTAATACCAGCACCGATAACAGCAACTTTTGTCTTTATATTTTCAGATAAAGGGGGAAAAGTCGGGATTTGAGTAGATTCAATCCAATAAGATGATGGGAATTGTGGAAATGTATCGCTTGTCATTAAGGAAACCTCCTGATTTAGAACAATTTTCCTTTTAATATTTCCATATGATATGAAATTCATGTGTGCTGTTTGAGAGGGAGGCTATTTTTATTTAAAAGAAAGATGAAATTATCTTAATATAATTATCAGATGTTGTCGGTATGAAGAGGTAGAAGTTGTGTAAAACTAGATTTAGATGAGTGTATTTGTTGTTTACATAGAGAGTTCTTGAATAAGATAGAGTCTATAGCATGGCAAAGTACGTATATGCATAATGGATGAAACCTTATAAAATCTATGTTTTTTCTTTAGTGAAATAAAGTATAATTATAAAAATATAACCAACTTTTATTACTAGGTCATAAAAGTTATTGACAATGTGGAAATTCTATTGATATGATTTATCATGTGGAAAGGTTGATAGAGAGTAAAAAGAGAAATGTTTTTCATTGATAATAAAAGCGAAAAGTAAGTGACGATAGAGTGAGTATATTTTCCTTATAATAGAGGCTTTTTTAATCACCTAGTAAAATCAATCTGGAAGCAAGAATTGATATATGTAAGTTGCGCAAGGCGCGGCATAAGAAAGGGGCAAAAGGATGAAGGAGCTTCATACGTTTGGGTGGTATGCAGCACGTGTATCACCACATTTGCCGAAAAAGGCATTTAAACCAGTTCCTACTCGTCTGTTTGGTGGACTGGCTTATTTGCTTGTGGCATTGGCGGGGTTAATATCGATTGGTGTATTTGAATTGAATGTGTGGGCTAATCTAGGAATTGCAATCGTTCTTGGATTATGTTTTGCTTCACTTGGGTTTTTAGGGCATGAGATTTTACATGGAACTGTTGTAAGAAAGGCATGGCTTCGTGATTTCTTAGGAGCGATTGCATTTATGCCATTATCAACAGGTCCTAAACTTTGGCGAAAGTGGCATAATGCAACGCATCACGTTCATACACAACATGAAGAGAATGATCCAGATGCATGGCCTACACTTGAGAAGCTTAAAAAGAGTAAGTTTTTGAGCTGGGTATATCGCATGCCTCTTCATGTACGTTCATTCTTTAGTTTTCTGTCACTAACAATTCAATTTACATTGCATTCGACTCGAATGTTCTTTCATTTTATAAAAGAGTTTAAGTCATCCAATCAAAAATCTGTATGGCTTCAACTTCTTTTGCCTTGGACTGTTTGGATTAGTTTATTGTTTATTATGGGACCTGGAAAATGGTTATTTGCATATGTGATTCCATTGTTAATTGCTAACTTTATTGTAATGGCATATATCGCAACAAATCACCGCTTAAATCCAATTGTTCCAGTAAATGATCCGTTAGCAAACTGTTTATCAGTAACAGTGCCGCGTTGGATAGACGTTTTACACTTCAATTTCTCATATCATACAGAACATCATTTGTTCCCTGCTATGAGCTCTAAATACTACCCGTTAGTAAAAGAGAAAATTAAAGAAATGTGGCCGGAACGCTATCATGAGATGCCGATGACAAAGGCTTTGGCAGCGCTATGGAATACACCACGTGTGTATTATCAAGGAAGTGAATTAGTGGATCCGCATAGAGAGCATTTCTATGGTTCTTTAGGAAATGGGCTAGATCCTCATAATATTTCATATCGTGAGGAACATATAGAGGAAGAAGAGAGTATTAAAAAAGTAAATCAGTAAAAATTGATATATGTTACAGTGAAAAAGCAAGCCATCTCAGGCTTGCTTTTTCTTATAAAGAGACTTCCTTTTTGTTCTTTGTATGGAATTGGACGGAGTTAGTTTCTTTTCGTTGTAGTCGTTTTTCCAAAAGGTTAACAAGGTAAGTGAATAGGAGAACCAGCACGAGATAATATAAACCAACAATTATGTATGTATCTAATTGTTGGAAGTTACCTGCAGCAATGGATAAACCTGATCCCCATAATTCGGACAATCCTACATATGCAACGAGGGAAGAGTCCTTTAATCCAATAATAAACTGATTTCCTAAAGGAGGAATCGATTGACGGAATGCTTGTGGTAATACAATACGGCGCATCGCTAAAGGATACGGCATACCTAGAGAGCGAGCAGCTTCCATTTGCCCACGATCGACAGATTGGATAGAGCCTCGGAAAATTTCAGTAATATATGCACCGTTATGAATTGCTAAAGCAATGGCTCCTGCCCAAAAAGGAGTAAAAACAACAACGGATGTAATCCCAAAATAGAGAATGGCGATTTGAACAATTAAAGGTGTACCACGAATAATGGCGATGTATACGTGAGCAATACTATTTAAAACTTTATTGTTAGAGATTCGAAAGAAAGCGAATAGTAATCCAATTAGTGAACCGAGTAATAGGGATGTTAGTGTTAATTGTAATGTGACAATAGTAGCTTTTAAGAGTGTGGGATAGGTAGAGATAAAAATTTCAAACATGCGTTTCACCTCATATTGTATAGATTTTAGTAGAGAATGAAATGCCCCACACAAAGTGGGGCATGATTTATGGAAACTTTGAAGGGCTAAATTACTTCGTTTTTTCCTCTTCACCAAGAATATTACGGCCAAACCATTTTTTACTGATTTTTTCATACGTACCATCTTTAATAATTTCATCTAAAGCTTTATTTACTTTCTCGACCATTTCTTTATCATCTTTACGAATAGCAATTCCCATTTCATCAAGGTTTAGTGGTTTTCCAGCTTCTTTTATATTTGATTTACCTTCTTTGATCATGCGTAAACCAACCATTTGATCTGTAATTACTGCGTCAATACGTCCAGGCTCTAAGTCCATAAGTGCAGTAATATCGCTATCGTATTCTGTAATTTGATCTGTATGTTTTGCAACAAGGTCTTTAAAGGTACTAGCTTTTACAACACCAATTTTCTTACCCTTTAAATCTTCTGGAGAAGAGATAGATGTATTCTTTTTAGCTACAAAAATTTGGGCACCAGAACGATAATAAGGATTTGAGAAATTAACAGCTTTTAAGCGTTCTTCTGTAATTGCCATACTGCCTAGTATTACATCATACTTTTTCGCTTTGAGACCTTGGATTAGCGTTTCCCATGGATTTGTAATAGGGGTTGGTTTCATATTCATTTTTTTCGCAAGTGCTTCACCTAGTTCTACATCAAAACCGACAAGTTTTCCGTCATTTTCTTTATAGTTAAAAGGTTTATATAAGCCACTCATCGCATAACGAAATTCTTTTTCACCATTTGAAGAAGTAGTAGCACTTTCCTTACTACAGGCTCCTAGTATAAAGGAAGCGCATAATGTAATACTCGCAACAATAGTTAATAGTTTTCTTTTCATAAAACCCCTCCTATATATTGATCATACGGATGGTTTTAAGTATGTTATTGAAATATTTTATTTAGATGATTAGTTGTGCACCGTATGAATGTATTTCTTTTCGTTTGAAACAGAAGTTATATTATAAAACGTTGCGTAAAAATTGTTTCGCTCGTTCATGTGATGGAGCTGAAAAGAATTGTGCTGGCGGAGCATCTTCTACAATTTTTCCATCATCCATAAAAATGACGCGATCAGCTACATCTCTTGCGAAATTCATTTCATGAGTAACAATAACCATGGTCATTCCTTCTTCAGCAAGTTCTTTCATAACTTGCAATACTTCTCCAACAAGTTCAGGGTCTAAAGCTGAGGTAGGTTCATCAAATAGCATAATTTTAGGATTCATAGCAAGCGCTCGTGCAATAGCAATACGCTGTTTTTGACCACCTGATAGGAGATGGGGCGTTACATCTGCTTTATCTTGTAGGCCGACTTTTTGCAGAAGCTGATTTCCGATTTCTTTTGCATTTGCTGCTTCTAATTTTTTTACATGAATAGGTGCTTCTATGATGTTTTCTAGTGAGGTCATATGAGGAAAGAGGTTAAAGTGTTGAAAAACCATACCGACATTTTCGCGGACTTTGTTTAAATTTGAATGCTTTGGATCAATTCGTTCACCTTGTAAGTGAATTTCACCTTCATCGTACATTTCTAAAAAGTTAAGACAGCGAAGTAATGTACTTTTACCGGAACCACTGGCACCAATTAAAACGACAACTTCTTTTTCTTGTACTTCTAAATCAATTCCTTTTAAAACGTCAAGTGAGCCAAATGATTTTACTAGATTTCGAACCTGAATCATACAAAACCCCCAGTCAAAAATATATTTTACAAATGTTGCCCCTTATTTCTGTTATTAGTCACAAATTGTCAGAATCCTTTATTTTTTTCGTGGATTTGATATTAAAGGAAATAATAATTTTTTGAAATCTCTATATCCTTCTATAATGAAAATATGGATAATAATATATAGGTAGTACTTATATTACTTATACAAAGGGGGAAAGAAGAGATGGAAAAAGAAAGGAAGACATTTTCCTTTGGCTTACGTACACAACTTATGCTATTCACTACAGTTTTAGCTTTAATTACATATTCAACAAGTATATTTTTTATTTATGTGATATATGATTATTTTCAAGGTTATGTAAGTCAAACTGCATATAATATTATCGTTATGTTATTAGGGGTAGTATGGTCTGGAATTTTAGCATATGGAGCAGCCATATTTTTAATTAAACCGCTTCGGAAGTTAGAGGAGGCGGCGAGAAAAGCGGCTGAAGGAGACATTCGTGAAGATGTTCCGTTACCGAAGACTGATGATGAAATTAAATCTTTAAGCGTTGCATTTAATATGATGCTTGGGAACTTAAGGGGCATGGTAAAAAATATTGATACAACATTTTCGTATACAAACAATCAAGTACAGCAAATTAGAAAACAAACAGGCGAAGCAACGAAACAAGCACAAGGTGTTTCTGAAACTCTTGCAGAGATTTCTTCTGGCGCTGAGCAATCAGCGGCATCAATTCAAGCGATTGTTTCCGCTGTTGATACAACAACTTCTATTGCAAGTGAAGTAGAAGAGAAAGCAAAACAGTCTGATGAGTTGTCTTCAGAAATGGTTCAAGCTTTAGGGCATAGTACTCGTGTCTTTACGTCTTTAATTCAAGGTATTCAAACATTGGCGAAAGAAAATGAAGATTCAATGCAAAATGTACAGAAGTTAGAGGAAAGAATGAAACAAGTAGAACATATTGTATCTGTTGTGAGTGAGATTGCTAGCCAAACGAATTTATTAGCACTTAATGCTTCTATTGAGGCTGCTCGTGCTGGAGAGCATGGACGGGGCTTTGCCGTTGTAGCTGAAGAAGTACGTAAACTTGCAGATGAAAGTGACCATTCTGCAAGAAATATATCGCAGTTATTACGGAATATGCAAGAGGAAGTGCAACAAGTTGCAACGAAAATGACAGAACAAGTGAAAATAGCTAAGGAAGAGGCGAAACGTGGAGAAGCTACCGAATTAATTTTAAAAGAAATGTCATCAAGTGTTATGGAAGTAGCGGATGCAACGAAGCAAATTAGTAGCTATATGAATGAACAAGTGAGTCATATTCATCAAACAGGTGCACAGACGAAGGCTGTAGCAGCAATTGCTGAAGAGACGTCAGCTGGTTCACAAGAAGTAGCACGTGTAACGTTGCAACAATCTAAAAATATGATAGCGATCGATCAATTATTAAAGGATTTAGAGAAACAAGCAACAGACTTGAAACAGACAATTGAAAGATTTTCAATGTAGAAAGGAAGAACGGTATTTTGTTCTTCCTTTTTACGTATGAAAGGGTGGGATACTTTGTTGAAAACGAAAAACGTTGCAAGGATCATATATGGTTTTCACTTTACGTAATCTTTGAAAGTTAGGGCCATAATAACTAGTTTGCCAATTTTTAATGTCGATATCGGGCCAATTGACATAGTCACCTAGTGTATAAGGATCTAAGCTTTCTCGTAAATCTTTAACCCAGCGTATATTTCGATTTTCTTCATCATCACATTTCCAAGAGGTAATGTATTCTTGCGCAATAATTGCTTTGCGATGGAAATAAGCTGTTTCAGTAGGCGGAATATTTTCAACAGCACCTACGAGCGATTGGTGCCAAATACTCGCATCTTTATTTGGTGCATGTGAAAGAAAATACTGCATGATTTGAATTCCTTTAAGAGGAATAGGTTTATATACGTAGGAACCGGAGCGCTTGAAATTTTCAGGGATGTTACCACTGTTAAAAAATTCAACAGCCTTTATATAAGGAACTTCATCTATAAAGAGAGAGGGGGTACCAGTTTCAAGAAGAGGAGATAATAAGGAATGGAGTTCAGAGGGAGGGCCAACAAATTCACCTTTTACTTCAATTTTATTTCGTTGCTTTGCGAATAATTCAATTGATGAAGTGAGACGTTCGTCTATATAAGGCGCCCAGTTTTGCCACGCTTGAAATGCAGCGATAAAATCTTCCCATTCCCATGTAATGGAGAAGATTGATACATTCTTTATAGGATGCACTCGAAAAGTTAAAGAAGTAACAATTCCGAAGTTTCCACCACCACCACCGCGGCATGCCCAAAACAAGTTATGGTTTTCATGTTCGTTTGCACGAATGATTTTTGCTCCAAATTTACCACATGCTTGTACCATTTCAACTTCTATTAATTGATCACATGTTAATCCAAATAAGCGTGAAAGCATACCGATGCCCCCGCCAAGTGTTAATCCAACAATTCCAACGCTTGCACTTGTACCAGCCGGTATTGTCACACCATAATTCCAAAGCTCTTTATAAACAGTGCCAAGGTTTGCACCAGCTTCAATTGTTGCTGTTAATGTATCTGTATGAACAGTAATGCGATGCATTTCACTCACATCAATAATAAGTCCTCGATTTAAAAGAGAAAAATTTTCATAGCTATGACGTCGGCTTCTTAAGCGAAATGGTACATGACGCTCGCGTGCCCATTTTAAGGCGTTACATACATCAGTTTTATTTTGGCAAAAAACAATAATGCAAGGGAGTTTTGGAATACTTAAATTTAAGTTCATTCGGGCTATGTCATAGTTAGGATCTGAAGGAACAACGATACGACCTGTTAATTTTGTTTGTTTCAATTTATCACTCCTTTCTAAAATAAGCAGTGCTTTTTATTAATATATGAAAAGCATATGTAACGTGCGTGGACAAGAGCAGATGAGGAATGAGATTTGCTCTTGTGAGAAATAAATAAAGCATAAGAATAAGGAATCTACATAGAGTTCAATGAAAACAGTTGCAAACTATTCATATTTTGTTATGATAGTGTTACGAAAACGTTTGCATAAAAATTTCCGATGGGATGCAAAAGGAGAGAATGACTATGAATAAAACATGGTGGAAAGAAGCGGTTGCTTATCAAATTTACCCACGTAGCTTTATGGATTCAAATGGTGATGGTATTGGGGATTTACAAGGTATTATTGCAAAACTGGATTATTTAAAAGATTTAGGTATAGATGTAATTTGGATTTGTCCAATGTATAAGTCACCTAATGATGATAATGGTTATGACATTAGTGATTATCAAGATATTATGGATGAGTTTGGTACGATGGAAGACTTCGATGCTTTACTAGATGAAGTTCATAAGCGTGATATGAAGCTTATTATTGATTTAGTTATTAATCATACAAGTGATGAACATCCATGGTTTATTGAGTCTCGTTCATCTAAAGACAATCCGAAGCGTGATTGGTATATTTGGCATGATGGTAAAGATGGTGCGGAACCAAACAACTGGGAAAGTATTTTTAATGGTTCGGCATGGGAATACGATGAAGTAACAGGACAATATTATTTACACTTATTCTCACGTAAACAACCAGATTTAAACTGGGAGAATAAAGAAGTTCGCGAAGTGTTATACGATACAGTTAATTGGTGGCTTGATAAAGGAATTGATGGTTTCCGTGTGGATGCGATCAGCCATATTAAAAAAGAAGATGGCTTTAAAGATATGCCAAATCCAAAAGAACTAAAGTATGTACCATCTTTTGATAAACATATGAATGTGGATGGTATTCAACCTTTATTAGAAGAGTTAAAAGAAAATACGTTTTCTAAGTACGATATTATGACTGTTGGTGAAGCGAATGGCGTTAAGATTGAAGATGCTGAGCTTTGGGTTGGAGAAGAGCAAGGTAAGTTCAATATGGTATTCCAATTCGAACATTTAAGTTTATGGGATGCAGAAAAGAAGAAAGATCTTGATGTTGTAGGGCTGAAAAAAGTATTAACGAAATGGCAAAAAGGGTTAGAAAATAAAGGATGGAATGCTTTATATATTGAGAATCACGATAAGCCACGTATCGTTTCAACTTGGGGAGATGATAAACAATATTGGCGTGAAAGTGCAACAGCTTTAGGAGCAATGTATTTCTTTATGCACGGTACACCGTTTATTTATCAAGGACAAGAAATTGGGATGACAAATGTTCAATTCCCAAACATTGAAGATTACGATGATGTAGCAATTAAAAATTTATATCGCGAGAAAATTGCAGAGGGCGTATCCCATCAAGATATGATGGAAATTATATGGGCTTCTTGCCGCGATAATTCACGTACACCTATGCAGTGGAGCGATGAGATGAATGCTGGCTTCACAACAGGTGCCCCTTGGTTTGGGATGAATCCAAACTATAAAGAAATTAATGTTGAAAAGCAAAAGAGTGAAGAGAACTCTATTTTCAATTTCTATAAGAAAATGATTGCCTTGAAAAAAGAGCACGATGTACTGAATTATGGTACGTACGATTTACTTTTAGAAGATGATCCGCAAATTTATGCATATACTCGTACATTAAACGATGAAAAAATAGTCGTAATTAGTAATATCTCAAAAGAGGAAGCTGTATATAATGAGGGTTCATTCGCGCTAGAATGCAAACGTTTGCTTTTAAATAACTATGAAGTTGCAGAACATGAAGAAGTAACAACAATTGCTTTAAAGCCTTATGAAACAAGGGTTTATCGCATTTCATAATAAAAAAGGATGCTCTTAGAGCATCTTTTTTTATGAAAAAAAATAAATTTCTATTGCAAAGTGAAAACGCTTTTATTAAAATAGATTTATGAAAACGGTTGCGTAAAGGATAAGAACAAATTAAAATGAGGAATCGTTTTCATAAAGGGAACAGAAATTATAATTTAAATCATTATGTTGTTATAAATAAAGGGGAGGAAGAACAGATGAAAATTACGTCTTTTGATTTTTGGCAAAAGTTCGGGAAAGCGTTATTAGTTGTTGTAGCTGTAATGCCAGCAGCTGGTTTAATGATTTCTATCGGTAAGTTAATCGGGATGTCTGCTGGGGATATTAACGCAGTTCATACGATCGCTCGCGTAATGGAAGACATCGGTTGGGCAATTATTACAAATCTGCACATCTTATTCGCGGTAGCAATTGGGGGATCTTGGGCAAAGGATCGCGCAGGTGGTGCATTTGCAGCGCTATTAGCATTCGTCTTAACAAACAGAATTACAGGAGCTATATTTGGCGTAAACGCTGAAATGTTAGCGGATTCAAAAGCGAAAGTTTCTTCAGTATTAGCAGGAGATTTAATTGTAAAAGATTACTTTACTTCTGTACTTGGTGCACCAGCATTAAACATGGGGGTTTTCGTAGGGATTATCACAGGTTTCTTAGGAGCTACTTTATATAACAAATATTATAACTATAACAAACTGCCACAGGCATTAGCATTCTTTAACGGAAAACGATTCGTACCATTCGTTGTAATTGTTTGGTCTACAGTAACTGCAATTGTATTATCACTTTTATGGCCATTCATCCAAAGTGGATTAAATGAATTTGGTCGCTGGATTGCAGCTTCAAAAGATAGTGCACCAGTTGTTGCACCATTTGTATATGGAACGTTAGAGCGTTTACTATTACCATTCGGTTTACACCATATGTTAACGATTCCGATGAACTACACAGAGTTGGGCGGAACATATACGATGTTAACTGGCTCAAAAATTGGACAAGTTGTAGCAGGACAAGATCCTTTATGGCTTGCATGGATTACAGATTTAAATAACTTATTAGCAAATGGAGATACAAAAGCATATAACGATCTACTAAATAATGTTGTACCAGCTCGTTTCAAAGCTGGACAAGTTATCGGTTCATCAGCAGCGTTAATGGGTATTGCATTCGCAATGTTCCGTAATGTTGATAAAGAAAAACGCGCAAAATATAAACCGATGTTCTTATCAGCAGCGTTAGCAGTATTCTTAACAGGTGTAACAGAACCAATTGAATTCATGTTCATGTTTATTGCTCCAGTATTATATGTTGTATATGCAATTACAACAGGACTTGCATTCGCATTAGCAGACTTAATTAACTTACGTGTTCACGCATTCGGATTTATTGAGCTAATTACTCGTACACCGATGATGGTGAATGCAGGACTAACTAGAGATTTAATCAATTTCGTTATCGTTTCATTAGTATTCTTCGGTCTGAACTTTACACTATTCAATTTCTTAATTAAAAAGTTCAACTTACCAACACCAGGACGTGCAGGTAACTACATTGATAACGAAGATGAGTCATCAGAGGGAACAGGAAATGTACAAGATGGTTCATTAGCAACAAAAGTTATTGATTTATTAGGTGGAAAAGAAAATATTGCTGACGTAGATGCTTGTATGACTCGTTTACGTGTAACAGTAAAAGATTTAGATGTTGTTGCACCAGAAGCACAGTGGAAACAAAATGGTGCTTTAGGACTTATCGTAAAAGATAAAGGTGTACAAGCTGTATATGGTCCGAAAGCTGACGTATTAAAGTCAGACATTCAAGATATGTTAGGTGCGTAATAATATGAAATTGCTAACTTTAAACTGTCACTCTTGGCAAGAAGAAAATCAAATAGAAAAGATAAAATATCTTGCTAAAGTCATTCAAGAAGAAGAGTACGATGTCATCGCATTGCAAGAAGTAAGTCAGTCGATAGGGGCTAAAAATGTATGCGGTAACAAGAAAGAAGATAATTTTGGACTTTTACTATTAGAAGAGTTAAAAGCGTTATATGTAAAAGATTACAATATTACTTGGGATTTCTCTCATATTGGTTATGATGTGTATGAAGAAGGATTAGCGATTATAACGAAGCATAATGTTGTAAAAGAAGATACGTTCTTTATTTCAGAAAATAAAGATACAACGTATTGGAAAACACGCAAAATTGTAAGTGCAACAATTGCTTATAATGGTAAGAACATCACGTTTTACTCTTGCCACCTCGGTTGGTGGAATGATGAAGAAGAATCATTTAAAGATCAAGTGAATCGTTTGATGGAGCGTGTAGATAGCAATGAACTTTCCTTCTTAATGGGTGATTTTAATAATAACGCTCGTTTGCAAGGGGAGGGCTATGAATATATGATGCAAAAAGGTTTGTACGACACATATGAACTAGCAATAGAGAAGGATGAGGGAACAACTGTCCAAGGTGAGATTGCTGGTTGGGATGAAAATAAACATAATTTGCGAATCGATCTAATATTGTGTAACCGAAGTGAAAAAGTTCGTTCTTCAAAAGTTATTTTTAATGGTACAAACCGAAATGTAATTTCAGATCATTTCGGTGTAGAAGTACAAGTAGATATATAATAGAAGAAATCCTCACAGATGATAAAAAGCTGTGAGGATTTTTTTAGGAATACAAGTATTTCCAAGAGAAAATACTTGTATTTTTTATGACATTTCCTATATATTTGTTATTATTGAATGTAAAACCGATTTGGTCATTTTGTATTCATACTTTGACTGACTTCGTTATATAATGTAGTAAGTCAAAGTTAATGGGAAAAAATAGTTCGTTTTTGGTTAATCCACGATGTAGAAAGTGATATAATTGCAAAATGTATGTATCATTTTCTAAAGAAGGAAAAATATATAATTAGGTGATAACTTCTATGAAACAAATTTGGCGTATTTATAAGACAGATTTACGGAATGTAGCGAAACATTGGGCTGCAATTGTTATTGTTGTAGGGTTAATGATTTTACCATCGTTATATGCATGGTTTAACATTAAAGCTTCCTGGGATCCATACGGAAATACAAAAGAAGTTCCCATTGCAGTTTCTAACGAAGATGCAGGCTCTAATTTAAGAGGAAAAGATATCAATATCGGGAACGAGATTGTAGATTCTCTGAAGAAAAATAAAAATCTTGGCTGGAAATTTGTAGATGAAAAACAAGCAATTTACGGAGTTGAACGCGGGGATTACTATGCAAGCATTACAATCCCAAAAGATTTCTCTGAAAAGATTGCAACTGTTCTGGATGAAAATCCACAGAAACCAGAACTTGATTACTATGTAAATGAAAAGGTAAATGCGATTGCACCGAAAATTACAGCAAAAGGTGCATCAGGTATTACAGAAGAAATTAGTAAAAACTTTGTTAAAACAGCGAACGGTGAGATTTTTAAAATCTTCAATGACCTTGGAATCGATTTAGAAACAAACTTACCAAGTATCGAGAAAGTAAAAGATCTTGTATTTAAACTAGAAGCGCAGTTCCCAGAAATGAATACATTGATGGATAAGGCGTTAGATGATGCGACTCGAGCAGAGGATGTTGTGAAAGTAGCGCAGAAAGAATTGCCGGTTGTAGAAAGTGTTATGAATGATGGGCAAGAGGCGTTAGGGAATTTAGATAAATTCTTTGCGAGAAATGATGAAACATTGAATCGTGCTCCAGGAACTATTAAAAATAATTTAACCGTAATGAAACAGGGATTGGATGCTGCAGCGGAAATTACGGATTACTTAAAGAATCCGTCATTTGATTTTAATTTGACACTGCCAGATCCAGCTAAATTACCAGAGTTACCTAATATAACTATTCCACAAATACCACAAATACCTCGAATACCAGAGATTCCAGCGTTACCGGAAGTGAATGGGGAGGGGTATAAAAATATTGCTAAAAATATTAATCAAACTGTAAATAATGTTTTTAGTTCAATACGTGTTGGAACAACTTATGCACAGGGAGTTATAAACGGGTTACAAAATGGAAACTTTGATCCAGAAAAAGCGAAACAAGATCTTAATAAGGTTTCTGAGACTCTTCAGGGGCGTGCGGATAGCGTTTCATATTTAATTGATATCTTTACTAAATTTAAAGAATTTGCACCAACTGATTCTGGTAAAGACTTCTTCCAAAAACGAATAGATAAATTAACGAATCTTAAATCAGCTATTGAAAATGCAAATGGTGGCGTTAAAGATATTGCTAATATTATTGGTACAGGGCAAGAAGTGAAACAAGACGTAAGAGATGCCGCTAATAAAAAGTTAGATGCAATAAATAATTTGGTAAACCAAGCGGAAGCAGATTATAATGCTACGTTCGTAGCGGATTTTGAAAAAGCAGTTAGTACAGCCGAGCAATTGAAGGATAAGGCTGAAGGTGTAAAAGAAGGTGCTCAGCAGCTAAGAGGTAATTTAAATCAAGATATAAAAAAAGCAAATGAGTTAGTAAACCAGACAAATGAGTTAGTAAACCAAACAAATGAAGCGTTAGACAATGGTAGAGAAAAGTACGATAAAGCTGTAAGTGATTACAGCAGATTAAAAACGGAGCTTGAAAAAGCAAGAGAAGACTTAAGCAATAAAGGTGTTAACGGACTAGATTCTACAAAAGTAGCTTTAAATGATTTAAATGGCCAGTTCAAAGCAGGGTGGAATTTAGTTAATGATATGATTCCAGTTCTGGAAAGTACAAATAAAGTGTTAGCTGATGTGAATAGTGATAAAAATCTTAATGGTACAATTGCTAAGCTAAATAAAGCAAAAGATGGTTTGCAAAAAGGAATGGATTTAACTGATAAAGGAATTGACGCTATTAATAAAGGTCAAAAACCAGCGGCAGATGTTATTGAGAGTATTAATGAAGTATCTAAAAATGTTTCGGGTCAAATTGGTGACATTTTAGCTAAATATGATTCAGAAATCACTCCAAATTTCAATGCGGCTATTGCTCGTACGAAAGAGATGTCTAAAAACACATCTCAAATTTTAAAAGAAGCAGACAAAAAGCTTCCGGATGTTAAAAAAATACTAGAAGATTCATCAAAAGGCTTAGTAGATGGTAAAAAGAAATTAGCAGACATTAAAGCTGAAATGCCAGCTACTGAGAAAAAGATTAAAGAATTGGCAGATAAAATTCGTGATTTTGAATCTGAAGAGGATTTAAAAGATATCATACGCTTATTGAAAAACGATGTTGAGAAGCAAAGTGATTACTTCGCGAATCCAGTCAATTTAAAAGAGAATAAGTTATTTGCGATGCCAAACTACGGTTCAGCGATGTCACCATTCTATACAGTGCTTGCATTATGGGTAGGCGCATTATTAATGGTTTCATTATTAACAGTAGAAGTACACGAAGAAGGCGCGAATTATAAGAGCCATGAAATTTACTTCGGACGTTTATTAACATTCTTAACGATAGGTCTTTCACAAGCGTTTATCGTATCAATGGGAGATATATTCTTACTCGGTACGTACGTAGTCGATAAGTTCTGGTTTGTATTATTTAGTTTATTTATTGGTGGAGTCTTCGTTTGTATCGTATACTCACTCGTTTCTATTTTCGGAAACGTTGGGAAATCGATGGCGATTATTTTACTTGTACTGCAAGTAGCAGGATCGGGCGGAACATTCCCAATTCAAATGACACCAGCGTTCTTCCAAGCAATTTATCCGTTCTTACCGTTCACATACGCAATTAGTGCAATTCGTGAAACAGTAGGCGGAATGCTTTGGGATATCGTAACGCGAGATTTACTTGTGTTAAGTGCTTTCGTAGTAGTTATGATTGTTGCTGCGTTATTATTGAAAACACCAATTAACAAATCGAGCGAAAAATTCGTTGAGAACGCAAAAGGAAGTAAAATCATTCACTAAAATAAAAGGTTCCTACCGATAGAGGTAGGAACCTTTTTGTTTAATCAAATTTTAATTTCTTTAATGCTTCTGCAAATGGGTTATTTAATGGTTCTTCTTCTTTTTTCTGCTGTTTCATATATTTTTGAACGTCGCGCTTATCAGCTTTGTTTCCAGATTCTTTTTTACGTCTTTCTTGGAATGTGGATAATTTCTCGCGATAGCCACATTTACATGCAAAGATTTGTCCTGCACCTTCACCGCGTAATTCTAACTTCTTCTTACACTGAGGGCAACGAGCGTTTGTTGTACGAGATACATTTTTACGATGACCACATTCACGGTCTTGGCAAACGAGCATCTTTCCTTTTTTGCCGTTTACCTCTAGCATTGGTTTACCGCAATCTGGACAAGACTTTGTTGAAATGTTGTCATGTTTATATTTTTTATCACTGGATTTAATTTCAGAAACAATTTCTTTCGTATAGTTTTTCATTTCGGAAATGAATACTTCTTTTTTCAGTTTACCCTTTGCAATTGCCTCTAGCTTTTGTTCCCACTCACCAGTTAGTGTAGGTGATTTTAACTCTTCTGGTACTAAATCAAGTAACTGACGGCCTTTTGAAGTAATATGAATATCTTTACCGCGTTTTTCAATTAAGAATGAATTGAATAGCTTGTCGATAATATCAGCACGCGTTGCTACAGTACCTAATCCACCAGTTGATTTTAGCGTATCAGCAAGTTGTTTATTTTGCGTATCCATATATTTTGTAGGATTTTCCATTGCTGAAAGTAAAGTCGCTTCGTTAAAACGTGCAGGTGCTTTCGTTTGACCTGATGTTTGCATAATTAATTTTACAGTTAATGTATCGCCTTTTTCGATGCGAGGTAAAAGTTGTTCTTTTACGTCATCAGTTACATCATCATCTTCAAAGCGATTTTCATATACTTCTTTCCAACCGGCATGTAAAATTGTCTTTCCGCGTGCAATGAATGTTTCATTGCCGACCTTTGTGCGTAACGTTAGTTGTTCGTATTCGAATGCTGGGAATAAAATAGCTAAGAAACGTTTTACAACTAAATCATAAATTTTACGTTCTTTATCTGTGAAGGCGGAGAAGTTAACGTATCCTTCTGTCGGAATAATTGCGTGGTGATCGCTTACTTTACTGTCATCAACAAATGATTTATTAGCCTTGATAGGCTTTTGTAGTACTTTATGTGCTAAAGGACGATATTCCCCAACGCCGCACGCCTTTAGACGTTCTGGAAGTGTTCCGACGATATCAGATGAAATGTAACGCGAATCTGTACGAGGGTATGTTAGCACTTTATGTTGTTCATACAATTTCTGCATAATGTTTAATGTTTCTTTCGCAGAGTAACCGAACTTTTTATTTGCATCACGTTGTAATTCAGTTAAATCGTAAAGACCAGGAGAGAATGACTTCTTCTGTTTTTTATCAATTTCCATAACAGTAGCATTATGTTTATCTAAACCTTTTACAATACCATCAATTTTTTCTTTATTAAAACTGCGGCTATTGCCATTTGCATCTTGCCAAGTTAGTTTTAATTGATTTGTCGTTTGAGCTTCGATGCCGTAGTAAGTTTGAGCTTTGAAGTTCTTTATTTCATCTTCACGATTAGCGATCATAGCGACAGTAGGTGTTTGCACACGGCCACAGTTAAGCTGGGCATTAAAGCGAGTCGTTAAAGCTCGAGTCGCGTTAAGACCGATATACCAGTCAGCTTCTGAACGTGCGACAGCTGAAGCGTATAAATTGTCATATGCTCTACCTGGTTTTAAATTTGCGAAACCATCTTTAATTGCTTTATCAGTAACAGATGAAATCCATAGACGTTTAATTGGTTTGTTAATTCGAACCTTATCAATAATCCAACGAGCGACTAATTCTCCTTCACGCCCAGCGTCTGTTGCTACAATAATTTCATTTACATCTTTTCTAAGTAGCTGACTTTTTACAGCATTAAATTGTTTCCCAGTTTGTTTAATAACCGTTAATTTCAAACGCTCAGGTAGCATAGGTAAATCTTCTAAATTCCACTTTTTATATTTCACATCATAGCTTTCTGGATCTGCTAATGTAACAAGGTGACCTAAAGCCCAAGTTACAATATATTTACTACCTTCAAGATAGCCATTTCCTTTTTTATCGCACTTCAGTACGCGAGCAATATCACGTGCAACGGAAGGCTTTTCAGCGATTACAACGCTTTTTGACATATTTAAAACATCCTTTCAAATTTCCATACGTTAACTATAGCATACATCTTCTTGAGATTCAGTTTCGCTCCAGATTTGAACGTTTTTTAATGGGATAACATCTGTTTGAAAGTGAATGATCGTGACAGAACATAATATGCACCATGATGAGACTGTGAGAAATAGAAAAGTAAAGAACTTGTTATTTTAGTAGAATAAGAGTAGACTTTGAAGTAGATGAATACTAAACACATGGGAGTTTGTGGATACAAACTGAGAGTATGACTAGTCCGTCATTGACCATTTGAACCTGTTGGATAATGCCAGCGTAGGGAGAGTGTAAAAGCACATGTTCAGGCACTTTGCGTACGCGCAAAGTGCCTTTTTGTGTATCTCCCATAACTATAGTTAGGAGATGAGAAGGATGAATATGAAAGAAATTAGTAAAGTAGTGGATTTGGTGAGAGAATCTAATCCGCTCGTTCATAATATTACAAATGTTGTTGTAACAAATTTTACAGCTAACGGTTTGTTAGCGTTAGGGGCATCGCCTGTAATGGCGTATGCAAAAGAAGAAGTGGCAGAAATGGCTAGCATTGCTGGAGCGCTAGTATTAAATATGGGGACACTTCGTCCTGAAGAAGTAGAAGCGATGTTACTTGCTGGTAAATCTGCAAATGTGAACAATGTACCAGTACTGTTTGATCCAGTTGGCGCAGGAGCAACGTCGTATCGAACAGAAGTTGCGAGACATATTCCGGCTGAAATTGAATTAGCGATTATTCGCGGAAATGCAGCTGAAATAGCGAACGTAATTAATGAGAGATGGGAAATTAAAGGGGTAGACGCTGGTGCTGGAAATGGTAATGTCGTAAGTATTGCAAAGCAGGCAGCAGATGAACTAAATACAGTTGCAGTAATTACTGGAGAAGAAGATGTTGTTACAGATGGAGAGCGAACGATTGTTATTCAAAATGGTCACTCTATTTTAACAAAAGTTACGGGAACTGGTTGTTTGCTAACTTCTGTAATAGGAGCATTTGTAGCGGTAGAAAAGGATTATGTAAAGGCAGCGATAGCGGCATTAACGTTTTATGGTGTAGCCGCGGAACTAGCAGCTGCTAAGACAGTAGAAAAAGGACCTGGTAGTTTCCAAATTGAATTTTTAAATCAGTTAGCGAATACCACTTCGGGTGATATAGAGAAGTATGGGAAGATTGAGGTTATATAGTAAGGAGGGAAAATAAATGTCGCGTATTTCAAAGGCAGAAATGTCTAGGTTGTTATCCGTATATTTTATTATGGGAAGTAACAATTGTACGAAGGATCCACTACAAATATTGAAAGATGCACTTGAAGGCGGTATAACAATTTTTCAATTTCGTGAAAAGGGAGAAGGGGCTTTAACAGGAGAAGAACGTATTTGTTTCGCAAAAGAATTACAAGCAATTTGTAAGGAGTATGGTGTACCATTCATCGTAAATGATGATGTGGAACTAGCACTTGAGTTAGATGCGGATGGTGTGCATGTAGGGCAAGAGGATGAAGGAATTACTTCTGTTCGTGAAAAAATGGGGGATAAAATTATCGGTGTATCTACACATACAATTGAAGAAGCGCGCTGGGCAATTGAAAACGGAGCGGATTATTTAGGTGTTGGCCCTATTTTCCCAACGAGTACGAAAAGAGATACGAAAGCGGTGCAAGGAACGAAAGGTTTAGCTCATTTTAGAGAACAAGGAATTACAATACCTATTGTCGGAATTGGAGGCATTTCAATTGAAAATACCGCTTCGGTTATAGAAGCAGGTGCGGACGGTGTTTCAGTTATTTCAGCGATTAGTTTAGCTGAATCTGCGTATGAAAGTACGAAGAAGCTAGTAGAGGAAGTGAGTAACAGTTTGTAGAAGAAGGCTATGTAGTATTAAAACGCTACATAGCTTTTTATGTTTTGATATCGATAGTTAGAAAAAGGGGGAGGATTGTTTGAAAAGGAAACAGTTTATAGAGTTGCAAAATGAGTTGTTTCGTTTATTCGAAAAAAGGGAATTCGAAGCGATTTATAGATGCATAGATAAAGCAAAAGGGGAGTTTCCTGAAAGAATAGAAAAAACTAGTTTTTGGGAAGTGTGTGCACTTTCGGCAGAAGGTAAGTATGAAGAAGCAATTGTTAGTTTAAACGAAGCTTTAGAAAAGGGGATTTGGTGGAATCCACATACACTTATGGGGGATAAAGATTTAAAGGGATTACGAGAGAATGCAGCTTTTAAAATGATAGTGAAAAAGTGTGAAGAAATCTTTAAGAAACAGCAGCTAACAGCCGAACCGAAATTATTTACTTATGGAAATAAAGAGGCGAAGATAGGGTTATTTTCTTTGCATTGGAGAGGATCAAATATAAATGATTTTGCACCATATTGGTGTGAAGAAGAAATACTAAATGAGTATATATTAGGTTTTCCCCAATCCTCACAAATACATGGAATGAAGTCGTATAGCTGGGATAATCATGAAATAGCTATAAAAGACGTTATGGAAACTTTTAATGATTTTGTAAATAAATATAACTTGGAGGACATCATCATCGCGGGAGCTTCTCAAGGGGGAAATATAGCGATAGAGTTGGCGTTAAAGAATATGTCAGCGACTCAAAAATTTATTGCAGTTATACCTGCTATTCGAGATGTTAAGGAAATTGAAAGTATAGTTGTATCAAATGATATAACGAATGTAGAAGGATATATTGTTACGGGAGACAAAGATCCATTTTATGAAAACACACTTCAATTAATGTCTATGTTTGAGGAATATAATGTGGACTGTAAATTAATTGTGAGAGAAGGTTTGGGGCATCTTTTCCCAGCGGATTTCACACAAATATTAAAGAACATAATGGAAGAATGGACAGTTAAAAATATTTAAACAAACGTTTGATTAAAAAAGCACAAACCCTTTAAAACTTTGGGTTTGTGCTTTTTCTTTAAAACATAATTGAAATTAAGAGCATTCCAATTCCGATAGAAGTGAATGTTGCGATTAGGCCTGGAATCATAAAGCTATGATTTAAAACATATTTACCAATGCCAGTTGTACCAGTACGATCAAAGTTAATGGCAGCAACGATTGTTCCGTAGTTTGGAATGAAGAAATATCCATTTACTGCAGGGAACATCGCGATCAGTAGTGCTGGTGGAATACCGAGTGATAATCCAAGAGGCATTAAAGCACGTACTGTTGCGGCTTGGCTATATAGTAAAATAGATAGAATGAATAATGCGATGGCAAATAGCCATGGCGCACTTGTTACTAGATGCTGAATTGATCCTTGAATCATATTTAAGTTTCCGTTAAAGAAAGTATCTCCCATCCAAGCGATACCGAAAATAGCAACAACTGCTGTTGCCCCCGCTTTAAAGACGTTACCAGACACGATGCTTTCTACATTTGGTTTACAGAAAATAATAATAAGAGCTGCAATCGTTAACATAACCATTTCAATTGTGTTTGGCATGGAAAGACGGGCTAACTTCCCATCAACTATCCATCCTGGACGAAGTGCTTCAAATGAACCGAGAAGTACGACAAGAAAAGTTCCTACTAGGAAAAGGATAACTGATAATTTAGCGCCTTTTACACCAACAAATTCTTTTTTCTCTTCAATCTTAGGAATCATTCCTTCTTTTAATCGTTTTAAGTATTCAGGGTCTTCATTTAATTCTTTCCCCATTTTGCTAGCAACAAATGCAGCTACCATACAAGCGATGAAAGTAGAAGGGATACTTACTTTTAAAATATCTAATAAGGTGATTTTATAGTCAGCTAACATTGCTAAAAGTGCAACTGTTGCAGCTGATATAGGACTAGCTGTAATTGCTTGTTGGGAAGCAATTACGGCGATTGACATTGGTCGTTCTGGTCTAATCCCAGATTCGCGAGAGACTTCTGCGATAACAGGAAGTACAGAATAAGCAACGTGACCAGTTCCTGCACAAAGTGTAAATAAATAAGTAACAATTGGAGCAAAGAATGTAATGCGCTTTGGATTTTTTCGTAATGCTTTCTCAGCCAGATGAACAAGGTAGTCCATTCCACCAGCAGCTTGGAGTGCACCAGCAGCTGTAATTACTGCTAAAATCATAAGCATTACATCAATAGGAGGAGCTGTAGGTTGTAAGTGGAAGACGAAAACAAGTATTGCCATACCAACGCCACCCATTACCCCTAGACCAACTCCGCCTAGGCGTGCGCCAATAAAAATGCAGAGTAGTAACGTAAGAAATTGTAGCCAAAACATGATAAACTACCTCCGAAATTCATTAGTTAAGATATATTCGAATAATTTAATTTAAATGAAAATTAAAATAAATACTCAAAACAATCCTTGTGTTATATACATTTTTTATTATATAACACAAGAAATGTAACATTCACGTACTTTGTTAAATTATTTCGAAAAAATAATACATTAAAACTTTGCATTTGCATCTCTAAATAGGTAGACATTTTAATTTTTATGTTGTAATCTTTGATAGAGAACAATGTAATTCTCATAGAACTCCCATATCGTTCAACTCGTTCAGCGAGAAAGGCAAACTGGTGGAAACATTAGGACGCAAAACTACAGGAGCTAAGGCCGAAAGGCTACGCTAGCCAGTTACCGGACGGATAGGGTTGGTCTTGACCAATGCTTTTTCATTGGTCTTTTTTTTATTTGCGAACAAATGAGAAACCTTATCAGCTGTTGATAAGGTTTCTATTTTAATAGTTTTCCTTTATATTAATTTAATTAAGAAAGGTGATGTTGATGAAAAAATATTGGCACAAGCTATCATTTCTTCAAAAGAATGTATTGTTAACTGTGCTAGTTATTTTGACGCTTGTTGGTACTATGGGAGCGTTAAGTTTTAACATGTTTCAAAATAGCATGATGTCTATATTTGAAAGGCATTCTTTTGAAACAGGAGATACGGTATTACATAAATTAGACGAACAAATAGTGAGAGATGTTACAAAGGATCCAGTGGCACAAAGAGAAAAGAGAGAGAAGTTAACAGAGAAATTAGATGAAGCAAAGGAAGAATTGAATAGCGTTGGACAAATCTATATTGTTGGAGCAAAAGAAAACGAAAAAGGTGAGTTACTAATCGTCGATTTGTCTACAGAGTTAGCAAATGTTGTTGAAGTAAGGCCGGGAGAATATTATAAACAACCAGATCTTTGGATGAAAGCATACGATAAGGTAATGAGCACGAAAAAAGCAAACATGACAGTAGTATATGAAGATCTATTAGGATCATGGGTAACGATATTAGAGCCAATTAAAGATGGAGACGGAAATATTGTGGCAATTGTTGCAGCCGATGTAGATGCTTCTATTGTTCCTATTACAAAGGAAAAGTTCATTATACAAGGTTTAATGTTTATTTGTATTTCTGTTTTAATTGCAACTGTTATTCAATTCTTAATCGTACGTAACGCACTTGCTCCATTGCGGGATTTACGTGAAGGATTACGCAGAGTTGGTGAAGGTGATTTAAGTATTAAATTAGAGGAAAGACCAGATGATATTGGTATTATTAATGCGTATTTTAATAATACCATCGAGAAGTTTAAAGGAATTATAGATAAAGTGAAGCAGACAGCAGAACAGGTTTCCTCATCTTCACAAGAATTGTCAGTGAGTACGAAAGAAAATAGCATGGCAGTCAAAGGAATCGTAAGTTCTATAGTTGAGTTAAGGGCTGGCGTTCAATTGCAAGAAAAGTCAGTACCAAAGTATTTAGATATTGTATATGAAATGGAAGATAGGATGGAAGAGATAACTAATATTGCAAAACAAATGACGAAAGAGTCTGAAGGTACGAAGCATCATTCAGAAAAAGGAAATGGTATTATTGAACAGACGATGAATCAAATGAACATAATACAAAATGCAGTACAAGATTTATCTTCTATCATTTATTCTTTGGAAGTAAGATCAAAAGAAATTAGTGATATTGTAACTGTAATTACAAGTATTTCAAATCAAGCGAATTCGCTAGCTTTACATGCTACTATTGAAGCTTCACGTGCTGAGGAAACTGGAGAGGGATTTGCCGTTGTTGCTGATGAAGTGCGTAAATTAGCAGAGCAGACGGAAGCATCAGCAAAAGATATAGCAAAATTAATAGGGGAAACACAAGCCAGAACGGAAGAAGCTGTTGTTTCAATGCAAAAAACCTCAAAAGAAGTAGAGTCTGGAATGAAACTTGTTGAAAGTAGTGGTGCTTTCTTTGAAAAAATTTCGAAATCAGCACAAACTGTTACCAATCAAGTTGGAGTTGTTTCTAGCAATTCAAATAATATATTGCAAAATAGCCAAAATATTGTTCGTGTTGTAAATGAACTATCACTTATTGCAAATAAGTATGCGAATAGTAGTAGTAATGTTGAAGAAAGTATGAAAGAACAGGAAATGTCTGTACAGGATATTGCTGAATTAGCCAGTTCTTTAAGCTGGCTCTCACAGGAGCTACAAGAGTTAATTGGGGAATTCAAAAGTTAAATGAAATGATTATACATGCTTTTGTTTGTTCAATAAAATAAATCATGCTACAATGAAAACGAATTAAGGACCGGGGAGCCAATTGGCTGAGAGGATGTGAGCAAACATCGACCCTCAACCTGATCTGGATAATGCCAGCGTAGGGAGTTACTTAAAGTGATGTAGCATATGTTATTCTATAATAACTTGCATACAAGGCTTTCCTACGCAGTAGGAAAGCCTTTTCTTGTTTTAAAATTTAATTTCATAAGGGGGATTTTACTATGTCACAACAAGTTACAATTTCGTTTTCAGTAGTACCACAAGCAAAGAACAAAGACGTGTATTCTGTTGTTGATAAAGCGATTGAGGTTGTACAACAATCGGGAGTTCGTTATGAAGTAGGGGCAATGGAAACAACGCTGGAAGGAGAATTAGATGTACTTCTTGATATCATTAAACGTGCACAACAAGCTTGTGTGGATGCTGGAGCAGAAGAAGTGATTACTTCTATTAAAATCCATTATCGTCCAAGCACTGGTGTAACGATAGATGAAAAAGTTTGGAAGTACCGTGATGAATATGCAAAACCAGAAGCAATCTAAAATAATTACAGCAATTTGGCTTATCCTTCTCATTGCGATATGGGAAGGATCTGTTTCATTATTTAAAATTGAACCGTGGATTTTACCGAAGCCTTCTGCCATTGTTCAAGAATTAATTGGAATGAAAGATTTACTATTACCGAATACGATGCAGACGCTGCAAGAGGTTATAATTGGACTTTTCTTTGCGATTTTAATTGGGACAAGCATTGCAATTCTTATGGACGTTATCCCTTTATTTCGTATTTTAATAAATCCGTTGCTTGTTATTTCGCAAACGATTCCAATCGTTGTACTTGCACCGTTATTTATTATTTGGTTTGGATATGGAATGCTACCGAAAGTAATGGTAGTCATACTCGTTTGTTTCTTCCCGATTGCGCTTAGCATTTTAGAAGGTTTTCAAACGGTAGATAAAAATATGTTGAAGTTGTTGCAAACGATGAAGGCAACGAAATGGCAAGTTTACCAGAAAGTAAAGTTTCCAGCAGTGCTTCCATACTTTTTCTCCGGTTTAAAAATTGCAGTTACATATAGCGTAATGGGAGCGATTATTGGAGAATGGCTCGGTGCCAGTGAAGGATTAGGAGTTATGCTTACAAGGGCTACGAAATCCTTTTTAACAGCCCGAGTATTTGGTGTTGCAGCAATTATTGTTATGGTGACATTATGTCTGTATTTTATCGTGGAGTTTATGGCAAGAATAACAGCACCATGGATATATAGAAAGGACGGCAGAAAATGAAAAAAGGTTTAAAAGTTATGTTGGCTACCTTATTAGCGGTAGGTGTGGCTGGATGTAATCCGGCGAAGAAAGAAGAAAGTGCAAGTAAAGATCAAAAAGTAAAAGTAGTGCTAGATTGGTTTCCAAATACGAATCATACTGGCTTATATGTAGCGAAAGCGAAAGATTATTATAAAAAGCAAGGCTTAGATGTAGAAATTATTCAGCCTGGTGATAATGTGACGGCAGAGCAAATGATAGCTTCAGGAAAAGCTGACTTCGCAATAAGCGCGCAAGAAAATGTAACGTTGGCTCGTGTGGAAGGTATTCCTGTTGTATCAGTAGGAGCGATTATTCAGCATAATACTTCAGCTTTTGCATCGCTTAAGAAAGATAACATGACTTCGCCGAAAGATTTTGAAGGTAAACGTTATGGTGGCTGGGGAGGACCAGCGGAAGAAGCTACATTAAAGACAATTATGGAGAAAAATCAAGCCGATTTTAATAAAGTGGAAAAAATCATCTTAGGACAAACAGATTTCTTTAAATCAATTGGTCGTGATGCAGACTTTGAATGGATATATTACGGATGGGACGGTATTGAAGCGAAGCGCCAAGGAAAAGAGTTAAATACGATTATGGTGAAAGACTTAGACCCAGCGCTTGATTTCTATAGTCCTGTTATTATTACGAGTGAAAAACATACGAAGCAAGATAAAGACTTTGTGAAAAAGTTTATGAGTGCAACGACAGAGGGGTATAATTTTGCAATTAAAGAACCGAAAGAAGCTGCTGATATTTTAATTAAAGCCGTTCCAGATGTAAATAAAGAGTTAGTACAAGAAAGTCAAAAATGGTTAAGTACGAAGTATCAAGATGATGCAAAAGCGTGGGGAGTACAGAAGGAAGAAGTTTGGACGAATTACATGAATTTCTTATATGATAACAAAGTTATTAAGAAGAAAATTGATGTGAAAGATGCCTTTACAAATGAGTTCCTTCCAAGTGAAAAATGAGCGGATTACAAATAAAAGATATTGTGAAATCTTTCGATGGAAAGAATGTATTAGCAAATATTAGTGCTTCTATACGAGAGGGAGAGTTCGTTTCTTTTGTAGGACCGAGTGGTTGCGGGAAAAGTACACTATTAAATATGATCGCAAATGTTGAAAATCCAACAAGTGGAAGTGTAACGTATAACGATAAGCAAATGCAAGAGCAAGATGTTGTAAGTTATATGCCGCAGCAGGATTTATTACTACCGTGGCGGTCAGCTTTGCAAAATATCGTCCTTCCGTTAGAAATTGAAGGAAAGCCAAAAAAACAAAGGCTAACAGAAGGAATGGAAGCATTAAAGCAGTTTGAACTAGATGAATATGCAGACCATTATCCAGATGAATTGTCTGGTGGTATGCGTCAAAGAATTAGTTTTCTGCGCACATATTTATGTGAAAAGCCAATTATGTTACTTGATGAGCCTTTTGGTAAATTAGATGCTTTTACAAAAATGGAAGTACATAGCTGGCTTTTAAACTCTTGGCACCAAGAGAAGCAAACAATCGTTATGGTTACACACGACTTAGATGAGGCAATCTTGCTTTCGGATCGCGTATTTATTTTATCTCAAAGACCAGCATCAATAGTTGGTGAGGTACAAGTGAAATTACCTAGGCCGAGAACGATGGATATGTTAACATCACTTGAGTTAAAGAAGGATAAGGAAGAAATTTTGAGAGTATTAGCACCTTATATGAAAAAATAGAAAAAGTCTTTTAACAGTTTTTAGTATAATTACTGTTAAGAGGCTTTTTTATATAGGGGGAGAAAGGTGAAATCTATAGAGCAAATAGTGGATGAATTAACAGCAGATAATCTCGAAGAAGGAAAATCTTTATTAAAAAATCATATTTTATTAATGAAGTATGGTATGGAACATCATGAATTAAACGAAGAAGAAATGACAGAAATTTTAAAGTGGGTTCAAGGCCGGGATCAATTGAGAAAAGATGTTCCAGAATTACGTGATTTACATTTAATTAAAAAGTTTCAAGCGGTATTAGATGAATTTATTCATTCAATAATTTTAAATGGTTATGTAGAAGACGCGGTAGAAATTCTAGAGAGTGTATTAAAAAGTATGGGGGCAGTCGCTCATATTGTAAAAATTATGTTTATTGGCAAAAGGAAAGTTAATAGAAATTCTTTAGAAATGGTAGAAGAGTTGAAACGAGAGTGCTACAACTTAATGGAACAGCGTGCTGCTGTCGGGTTACATGCTCAAATCTTTCACGTTTTAGGTTTCATTCATTCGGTTCAGTTTGATTTAGAAGAAAGGTCACAGGAACATGGGCGAAGTGTAATAGGATTTTTAACAGATTTTAAAACGAATGAATTGAAGTCTGTGCAACAATTTCAAACTGAAGATCATATCCCAGAAGTGAAAAATATAGTGAGTAAAGAGTATGGGATAGAATTACAAAGAAGAATTTATATGTGGAAATCGTTAACAATTATCTTTACAAGTCCATATGCATTAGAAAAGATGTATAAAGAAATTTATGCAGAGAACGATAAAACGTAGAAGGAACAAAAAGAACAATAGAGAATAGAATATAAAAGAGTAGTTTATACTCTTAATATAACGAATGTTAAAGGAGTGAAAGGATAAAATGACTTTATCAACTGTTCTTCAAATGGTTTTAGCTTGATAAGGGAGAAGTCTGCCCATTTTTATCGGTTAAGCTAAATTGAAGACAGCAGGTAAAGAACCTTAATCCTTTTTTACGATAATATGTAATGGGTAAGGTGTATTCACCTTACCCATTTTTTATATGCACAATTAAAAAAGGCTTTATACTGTTGCTCTCTCTATTTAGCTTATGGACTATAAGTAGAGGAGAGAAAAAAATGAGTATATTAACGGTAGAAAATGTAAGTCATTCGTATGGTGAGAAGACCATTTTATATAATGCATGTTTTCGATTATTGAAGGGCGAACATGTTGGGTTAGTAGGGCAAAATGGAATTGGAAAATCAACATTGTTAAAGATTTTAACAGGAGAACTTATACATGATGAGGGGAATATTGAATGGTTTCCTCATGTGAAGGTAGGTTTTTTACAGCAGCATATAGATTTACAAGAAGGAATTACAATTGAGGGATACTTGCAAAGTGCATTTGCTGATTTGTATGTGATTGAATGCGAAATGTTAAAAATTGCTGAAGAAATGAATGGAGCAGGAGAAGTAGAAAAACTGTTAGTAAAGTATGGAGAATTACAAACTATATTGGAAAGCTCTAATTTCTATCACATTCATACAGAAGTTGAAGAAGTAGCAATCGGTTTAGGTTTATTTGAAATAGGTTTGAAAAAGGATGTATCGAAGTTAAGTGGGGGACAGCGAACAAAGTTATTACTTGGGAAGCTTCTTTTAGAAAAAGCTGATGTTTTATTACTAGATGAGCCAACAAATTATTTAGACACAGCCCATATAGAATGGTTGCAATCGTATTTGAGACTATATGAAAAAGCTTATGTAATCATTTCGCATGACGAATTATTTTTGAACAGTATTACAAATGTTATTTTTCATCTAGAAGGAGGGAAAGTGAAGCGATACGTAGGAAACTATGAAAAGTTTGTACAAAGTTATCAAGTGCAAAAGAAACAATTGCAATCGGCGTATGTGAAACAACAGAAAGAAATCTCTCAGTTAGAAACATTTATTCAAAAAAATAAAATTCGTAAAGCGAAACAGGCTAAAAGTCGAGAGAAAGTATTGGAGAAAATGCAAAGGATTGAAAAGATTCATCCTGTACCTCGATCCCGTTTTGATTTCAATGTTTATGAGGAGCCGGTGAGTCGTATATTGCAAGCTGAGAAACTAAGGATAGGTTATAGTGATCCGTTATGCCCAGAGTTGAATTTACAAGTGAAAAAAGGAGAAAAGATAGCGATTATTGGTCATAATGGAATTGGAAAAACGACGATGTTAAAAACATTATTAGGTCAAATTAAGCCGCTAAGTGGTTCCATTTCTGTTGGAGAACGAGTAAATCCTGCGTATTTTGCCCAGGAAGAGTTTGCTTCAGAAACAACACCCTTAGAGAAAGTTTGGGCAGAGCGACCAGATATGACAAAGAAAGAAGTGCGCCAAGCATTAGCGAAGTGTGGATTGAAAGAAGAACATGTATTAAAACCTATTCGTTTATTAAGCGGAGGGGAACAAACGAAAGTACGTTTATGTGAACTTATCGTAAAGAAAAGTAATGTTTTAATTTTAGATGAACCAACTAATCATTTGGATATAGAAACAAAGAAAGCGTTGCAGGAAGCGCTACAACGATATAAAGGAACCGTTTTACTTGTATCACATGAGCCTTCTTTTTATGAAGCATGGATAACAAAAGTGTGGAATATAGAAGAATGGAACGCTGAACAATATGAATAAAGAAAAGGCATTAGCTTGTATAAGCTAATGCCTTTTCTTTGTGATTAACATGATTTTCGAGAACTCTTACATGAGAATTGTATGAAGAAGCACTCTTATGGTGCGCTTATAAGCGTGCTTTTTCTTTTGTTATGTTTATATTTATAATAATACTAGATGCCTTTCCCTAATAGGCGACTATCTTTCTTTATGTATATATAGATAGTTTGAAATGGAATAAAAATAATTCCTATATGTAAAGGATAATGTGATTAGTATAGGAAGACAATAGAGCTTAAAGGAAATTCATGTAAAATTCAGATGAACTTCACACGAACTTCATATTGGAAACTAAATATGATTATAATAGGTTATTGTAATGTTTCTTTGTGATTTTTCATAAAATTAAAAGTTTGAATTTAGGAGAGAGGAATCGAACCTAAATTCAAACTTTAGTGAAATAATTAGTGGAAGTTACGTTTAGTTTTCGCTAATGGATGCATTTACAAGTTCAGCAGGAGTGCCTGTTCCTGCTCCTCCGATTGTAATCGATCCACCAGGAGGAATTTGACCATTCCATCCTGCATTCGTAATTACGTAATGATTATTTATTTTACTACTAATTTTAGAATCCCAAACTTGTGTTAAATTGCCGTTATAATCAAATTCTAATTTCCAGTTTTTAATAGGGGTCGTTCCACTATTTTTAATTACAATCGAGAAGTTGTAACCACTTCCCCAATTTGAAGTGACTGAAAAGGTAGCATTGTTATTTCCACCAGGAGGTGTTGTGCTAGCATCGTCTGTTTTTACAATAATAGAAGTAGGCTGTGATTTATTCCCAGCGGCATCTTTTGCTATTATTGAAAATTTGTATTCTGTATTAGATTTTAAGTTTTTAATTGTAATGTTATTTGTTGTTGTACTCCATTTCTCTTCCCCAGCAGTAATTTCATATTCCGTAACTCCTACGTTATCAGTAGATGCATTCCAGTTTAATTGAACTGAGTTTGAATTTTTATTTGTAACAACAATATTTTTTACGTTTGTTGGTGGCTCAGTATCTTTTTGAGTAATAGGTCCACCTAGTAATTCTTTTACTAACGTATCAAGTAATTTTGGTCCACTACAACTATATTTTGGACTTGTACGGCAATCTCCGCTAAGCTCCCAAAACATTGCGCCACTTAAACCTTTTGTTTTTATATAGTCTGTTTTATATTTCATAGATTCATTATCATCGTAGCTAATAAATGTACCTGTAGTCGCATTATATAAATAAGGTACTTTCGCTATATCGTTCCATCCGCGAACAAAACCATTTTTATTAACATAATTAGCCGCTAAATCACCATAATCGTATACACCTGTATCACCGGTAGAATAATCATCCCAAGTACCTTTAGAAGCGAGCTTTCCATCACTACCTGGTTTACAAGGTTGGTATTGTCCGTTATTTTCTTTTCCACAACTTTTCCATCCGCGTCCGTAAAATGGTACACCTAATACGAGTTTATCTGCTGGAACCCCTTCATTTGTATAAATGTCTATCGCACCATCTACGTAAAATTTCGTATCCGCTGCTGGGTCATTTGGATCTTTGTATAGAGCTGCATTATGGTTAGAAGTAGCTTCCCATCCACCGTGGAAATCATATGTCATAATATTAATCCAATCCAGTATTTGAGAGATTTTCTTTAGCTCTGTATGATCGGCATAACGTTGGCTTGCACCTGATGCGATTGTTAGTAAATATTGTTTGCCATCTTCTGCACCAGCTTTCGTTAATGCATTTCGAACTTCTTGAAGGAGTAGGGTGAAGTTTTGCTTATCTTCAGGACGATAACTACCACCAGGAATCGTTTCTACGCCCGGATATTCCCAATCTAAATCAACGCCGTCAAATCCATATTCGCGTAGGAAATCGACTGTAGATTCAGCGAATACTTTTCTTGTTTTTTCATCAGCGGCCATGTCAGAAAAGCGGTTAGACCAAGTCCAGCCACCAACAGAAATAATTGTTTTTAAGTGAGGATACTTAGCTTTTAATCGTTTCAGTTCGCCGAAATTTCCGCAGCGTGCGTATTTATCACAATCTTCCCAAGTTGTACCTGAGCCAGGATAAGATTTTGTGACATCGGCCCATGGTTCACCGAGTACGAGAGTACCATTAGGGACTTCTTTATTTTGCAGTGGTACACCAGATTCTTTACAGTTCCACGTTTGTTTATTTGGATTATCGGGGTGAGTAGAAGGGTTTCCATGTTTTCCATTCCAGCAAATATCAGCGAAAGCGTAGTTTAAATGAGTTAGCTTTGATGCATCAATGTCTGCAACTTGATAATTACGTCCGTAAATGCCCCACGAAGGAAAATACCCAACAACTTTTTGACCTTGCTTTGGTGACTCTGCTAATGCGAAATTTGGAGTAATAAAGTTTGTGAGAAAAAGAGGTAAGAAGAGTAGTAGGGATAGTAATAGCAGTGTGAATTTTTTTGATTTCATAGTCATTTCTCCTTTCAAAGTAAAAGATATATTTAAAGGCATGCGCCAATAAATCAAAATGAATCTAGACAAAAATGATCAGACATCACGAAGTCTATACAAGGAGCTGAAGCTGATTAAATCGTAGCAAATGTAAGATTTGGTGTAAACGCTTTATTGAATTCGAAAAGACTTTCTCAATATGAAACGGCTCTAATACAGATTACACATGAAAATAAAATATCGATTAGGGAGGAAAGGGCTTCTTGGAGTTAAATTTGAGAAAAAATTGTATGAGGTCAATTTGTAATAGCGTAGCAAGATAATGAAATTTCATGTAAAATAATAGTAAAAATATGTAAGGGAGGGAGTATTGTGGATGTGTTTTTAAATATTGCCGAAGAAAAAATTCGACAAGCAATACGGAATGGAGACCTTGATCATATTCCGGGAAAAGGGAAACCACTACAATTAGAAGACCTTTCAATGGTACCTCCAGAACTTAGAATGAGTTATAAAATTTTAAAAAACGCGGGCATGATTCCACCAGAAATGGAACTACAAAAAGATATATTAAAAATAGAAGACTTAATTGCGTGCTGTTATGATGAAGTAGAGAGAATAAAGTTACAAGAAGAGTTAACAGCAAAAACGCTTCGTTTTCAGCAGGTAATGGAAAAGAGAAAGATTAAAGATAGTTCAGCTTTTCGTATGTATCAAGATAAAGTATTTCGTAAATTACGCTAAGAGGGATAAGATGAATACATTTAAAACGATAGAAGAATTAGCGACATATATTGAAGAACAACAATTAGTACTTCTGTTTATTAAAACAGAAAATTGTGGTGTTTGTGATGTTATGTTAAGGAAAGTAAATTACGTATTAGAGAATTATAATTACGTAGAGAAAATAGAGATATTGCTACAAGACATGCAAGAGATTGCGGGGCGATATGCTGTATTTACAGGTCCAACAGTTTTATTATTTTATAATGGAAAAGAAATTCTTCGTGAATCACGCTTCATTTCGCTTGAAAATCTAGAGAGAACCATTCAATTATTCGAGGAATAAGGGAGGCTTTTATATGGAATTTATTATTTTCATACTATTATTTGTTGTAGTTGGAACAATCTTAACAGCAGTTCGATCAAACAAAAAGAAGGTAAATCTTACAAAACAAAATAACATTCATAACTCATCTAACAACTCATCACCATTATTTTTCTTTGCGGGATCTGATAATGATAGCTCGCATGGAGGTTCACATGATTGTGGAGGATCTTTCGGTGGAGATAGCGGAGGCAGCTGCGATGGTGGCGGAGGTGGCGGTGATTGATGAGAATACGCCCTATAAGGGGCGTATTTCTTTTTAAACAAACGTTTGATTAGTTGGTTTACATATGCATAAAAACAGTTAAACAAACGTTTGATTAAATATTTTTAATATACTAAGGGGAATGGAAATGGAAAGAGAACCGAAAGTGAAAAACAAGGGGAAAGTAATGTTATTTTTAGTAGCTGCGGGAGGCATATTTCTTGTTAAATTAGGATTTAAAATTGGAATCATACATATGATTCGAACATGGTTTGAAAGTACGTTTTTTTAAAATAAGGAATATAGCCTCTTGTAATAGAGGTTTTTAATTTGTTATCATTAGACTGAACGGTCGGTTTAAAGAGGTGTGAATATGAGAAGAAGTGCAGAAGAGATAAAGAAAGAAATTGCATATAAAGCAGAAAGTCTGTTTTCACAGAAGGGCTATGCAGCTACATCTATGGAAGAGATTTGTGAAATTACAGAGCGAAGTAAAGGAAGTATTTATTATCACTTTAAAAGTAAAGAAGAATTATTTTTATTTGTAGTAAAACAGCATACGTATGATTGGCTTGAAAAATGGAATGAAAAAGAGAAGTCGTATAGTACGAATACTGAAAAATTATATGGTCTCGCGGAATATCATGTAGAGGACATACAGCAACCAATTTCAAATGCAATAGAGGAATTCTCTATGAGCCAAGTTGTAAGTAAAGAGATTTTGGATGAACTATTAGCTTTAACTAGAGAATCATATGTTATGTTTGAGAAACTAATTGAAGCAGGCATACAGTCTGGAGAGTTTCGTGAAGATAATACGCGCGATCTTATGTATATTGTGAATGGATTATTATCAGGGCTTGGGGTACTTTACTACGAGTTAGATTATAAAGAGTTGAAACGTATTTATAAAAAGGCAATAGATGTATTGTTAAAAGGAATGGCAGCTGAATAATAAGTCAGTTGCTTTTCTATAAAATAAATTAGACCGAACGGTCGGTTTATGAAAGGGGAATGAAAATGAACACTTTATTTAAAAACCGAGCATTTATGCTCGTTATGGCATCTGATATTTTACAACAATTTGCAATTTGGATTAGAAATATGGCTCTTTTGTATTTCATAATGGAGCGAACGAATAATGATCCAGTTTCCGTTTCATTGTTATCGGTTATGGAATATGCACCTATTTTTATTTTCTCGTTTATCGGTGGTGCGCTAGCTGATCGCTGGAATCCGAAAAGAACAATGGTCGCTGGAGATGTATTAAGTGTAATGTCTATTATAGGAATTGCCCTGTTGTTAAAACTGGATTATTGGGAGGCTATATTTTTTGCAACACTCATTTCCGCAATTGTAGGTCAGTTCTCTCAGCCATCATCTTCGCGTATATTTAAGCGCTACGTGAAAGAAGAACAGATAGCAAATGCGATTGCATTTAACCAAACATTACAGTCATTATTTCTGATCTTTGGACCAGTGGTAGGATCGCTTGTGTATACACAACTTGGTTTATTTACGTCGCTATATAGTTTAATCATTTTATTTTTGTTATCTGCTATCGCTCTTTCATTTTTACCGAAATGGGTTGAACAAGAGCAAGTGGCAAGAGATTCATTAAAAAATGATATAAAAGAGGGTTGGAAATACGTTCTTCATACGAAAAATTTACGTATGATTACAATCACTTTCACCATTATGGGCTTAGCTGTTGGACTAACGAATCCGTTAGAGGTGTTTCTTGTAATAGAACGCCTTGGAATGGAAAAGGAAGCAGTTCAATATTTAGCTGCAGCTGATGGAATAGGTATGTTAATTGGTGGTATTGTTGCTGCGATTTTCACTTCAAAAGTGAACCCGAAAAAGATGTTCGTATTCGGTATGGGCATATTAGCGATATCGTTTTTAGTAGAAGGGCTATCTACATCATTTTGGATTACTAGTTTCATGAGATTTGGAACAGGTATTTGTTTAGCTTGTGTTAATATCGTTGTCGGTACGCTTATGATTCAACTTGTACCAGAAAATATGATTGGAAGAGTAAATGGAACAATTTTACCACTGTTTATGGGGGCAATGTTAATCGGAACTTCAATAGCTGGAGGATTAAAGGAGATGACCTCATTAGTTACTGTATTTTGTATAGCGATGGCACTTATTTTATTTGCGATAGGGCCAGTTCTACGCATGCAAATAAATAAAGGGGATGTCGCTAATAAAGAGGAACTAACAAATTCATTAGCCTCGAAATAACCATTGTAAGGGAGATGAATAGCTCCCTTTTCTTGTGACAGTCTTTTGACAATGAAATGTACCGACTATATACTAATGTTGTAAAAACGATTTTACATGTTAGGAGAAAAGATGTGAAAAATCAAATTTATGAATTACGCACTGAGAATAATATTTCACAAGGTGCATTAGCTGATAAGTGTAAAGTTTCAAGACAGACGATAAATGCAATTGAGAATAATAAATATGATCCAAGCTTAGCATTAGCTTTTCGTTTAGCGGAAGTATTAGGAACAACTGTTGATAAACTATTTTTGTACAAGCAGTAGGGGGAGTAGTTGTTGGGGAAAGAGAAAATAAGCCTTTTCGTTACTGTATTAGTGGCTATAGGTACGTTAGTGTTTGCACTTTACTATTGGTTAACTGAACTTCAAGTAAACTGGTATGCACTATTTATTTGTAGCATCGCGTTACATTATCTATTTAAAAGTTTGGCATCACATAGCGTTGAAGGGGATACTGAGGAGAAAGAGGATTTAGAAAGACATGTATTAAAAACAAGTGCCAATGTTACATATTATGTACTCGTTGTATTAATTTTTGGCTTGTTTTTCGCATCGGTAGGGTTTAATAGATGGATTGATTTTCATAACATACCGCTTTTGTTTGCGTTATGTGCTGCGATAGTTGTAAAGCCAGCTGTTGAGTTTTTAATTGTAAGACGTTATAGATAAAAAAGATCCTCTTCTTGCATGAAGAGGATCTTCTTCTTATAGCATTTTAGTTTTTGGACTAGGTGGTGTAATGGATGTATTATTTTCAGGGACCTTAGTTAATAAAAATCCACCGATAATAAACAACACAATAATACTAAGGACACCGGCGTTTGTTTTTCCCGTTAATTGCGTTGTAACACCGACTAATACTGGACCCATAATCGCGGCAAACTTGCCAAATATATTATAAAATCCGAAGAATTCATTTGCCGATTCTTTAGGTACTAGTTTTGCAAAATAGGAACGACTAAGTGCTTGAATCCCGCCCTGAGAAGTGGCAACTAACATTGCTAAAATCCAGAAATCGAGTGTCGTTTTTAAGAAATAAGCATATGTGCAGATAATGATATAAATAATAATACCGACATATAGCATTTTTTTACCGGTAAATGTCTCCGATAGTTTTCCGTACAATAAAGCGAATGGACAAGCTACAATTTGTGTGACGAATAATATGATTAATAGATTTGTTGCACTAATACCGAGGTCTGTTCCGTAAGCGGTGGACATAGTAATAATTGTATCGACCCCATCAATATAGAAAAAGTAAGCAATTAAGAACATAAAGACCGTTTTATATTCTTTAATATTTTTAAAAGTATCAGCAAGGCGTTTGAAGCTCATTGTAATTGGTCTTGGGTGACGTTCAATATAGTGCGTTTGTTCTACGTTTTTTAGCATTGGAATTGTAAATAATCCCCACCAAAGAGCTGTGATTGCAAATGAAATTTGACTAGCAATGCCAACTGATAAAGGGATAGTTCCTTTTTGAGCAAGAATGATAAGAGTGATACAACCGATAAATGGAATAGTACTCCCAATATAGCCTAAAGCGAAACCTCTCGTAGAAATTCGATCCATTCTATCTTCAGAAGTGACATCTACTAAAAATGCATCATAAAAAATGTTTGCTCCAGCAAAACCGACTAATGCGAGCATATAGCATCCTAGTAATAAGTACCACTGAGATGTTGGAACGACTGCTAGCATACTTGTAAATACGATACCGAGTCCAAAGAAGAATGTGAAAAATCGTTTTTTAAATCCTTTATAATCAGCAACTGTGCCGAGAATAGGAGCAAGTATAGAAATTAAAAGTGTTGCGAACGAGTTTGCATATCCCCAATATGCTGTTGAAGTTGCACCAGATAACCCGGCTTCCTTTGCAGCTGCTTTAAAGTAAATTGGGAATAATGCGGTTGTAATGACGAGCGAATATACGGAGTTCGCCCAATCGTATAATATCCAGCTTTTTTCTTGTCTGGACATTTTTTTCATATAATGTTCCCCCTCAAATTTGTTCTACTAACAGTGTACAAAAATAAAAATTATAAAAAGAGAAACAATGATGAATTTTACATAACTTTTACATATATACACAGTTCTTTACAATTGGAGTAAATCCTCTACAATTGATCCGTCTGTTTCACCTAAGTGTAAACCGAGTAGTCTAGCGATAGTTGGGCCTTCATCAATAAGTCTCATATACGGTATGGTAATGCCGCTTTTTATTCCTTTCCCGGCAGCTATAAAAATTGTTTCATAGTTAGGTTTTGTTGGAGAGTATCCATGCGTACCAAATGTATATTTTTTACTAGGCGTAACATCTTTTTCAGTAATTTCTTTTATAAAATCTCCTGTATAGTTTTCAGTGAAATAATACCCTTCTCGTGCTTCCAACATAAATAAACAATTGCCATCTGCACCGCATTCCTTCGCATCCTCATCATGAAGTATAAATTCAATACCGTTTTGTTTATTTTGAAGCAGTTCTTCAAGGAGTAGTTGTACTTCTCGAATTGTATCGGTATCGTTTTTGTCTTTCACATATACATAGGCGGACCCATCGCAACTTTGGCAATAAGCATTCCAGTCTACTAATTTTCCTTTTGAATTTATAGAGATAAGCCCTTTTTGATGAAATAGTACATTTAATTGAATGGCTTTGCTTTCACTTAAAGCGCTATGATCACCAAGAGCGATAATGGTGCTCTCTTCGTATAGTCCACTGTCTTTTAAAGCTTGAATAATTTTCCCTAGTCGCTCATCATGTCTATGAATTGCGGCTATTGTTTCTTTTGATTCAAAGCCGTGATAGTGTCTTTGGGTGTCTAAATCGGTGAAATGTACAAACATGACATTAGGCTTCTTCGTCTGGATTGTATGCACAGCAGAAGCAAGTACGAAATCATCGAGTTCAGGTTGTGACAATCCATTTCGTATATGGCCGAAACGACGATTTAAATCTAATTGATATAGCGGGCTACCGCTAAATAATGAAACTAAAACTTGATTTTGCCACGGTCTATTTGGAAAGATTTCTGGTAAATTGTAATCAATATTTGCTCTGCCAGTAACAGGCCATAGAAGGGCAGCTGTCGTTAAATTTGCTTTATGTGCTGCATCATATAATGTTGTTCCTTGTATTGATTTTCGGTACCAATGCCAATCGGGTGATTCACGTCCAGGTTGAAGTAACGTATTGCTAACAACACCATGTTTATTAGGGTAATTACCAGTTACGATTGTTGAGTGACTTGGATAGGTTACAGAAGGATAGATGGGCTCTACTTTTTCGACAACCGTACCCTTTTTGATTAGAGATTGGAAGTGAGGTAATTTTTGTAGTATAGGAAAATCTAAAGCTGATAAACAGTCGAATGATAAAATGATGACACGATTCGTTAATGCTTTATCCATAAAGTAATCCTCCTAATTATATGAAACCTATTACTATATATTACTATTAATACCTAGTAATAAAAATATGTTTTTAAATAAAATTTATTATTTATTTTCAGAAAACTTAAACATATAATTAAGTATAAGGGAATGAATGAAAGGAGGGAATAATGTGGATTTGCTAGATGGATTTAGTATCTTTTACATCATTGGTGGAATCACAATTATTCTTGTATTTGCTATTTCGTATTTACTAAAGAAACGGTTTCCAGACAAGCAGTTTGATATTATATTTGCACTTAGTTTAATACTTCTTTGCTTAGCATCCTTTCCCGTTACAATGATGGTTATTGGTGGATGGGAAGGAATGGGATATGGATTTATTGGTTTCTTCGTCCTACTTGGTACACTTATCGGTATGATTGCACATCAACTTGTGAAAATTACGAGAAAAAGCTACGTATAAAACTGTAAAAAATGAAAAGAATATATAAAAAATAAGAAAATTCACTCTTGTTTTAGGGTGAAATTTATATTATGATATTCAACAAATTTACTTCGTTATAACGATGAAAAAGGACTAGTACATGTTCAACCTTTTTAGCAGAGAGAGAATCCGTCAGGCTGAAAGATTCTTAAAAAGGCGATATGGAACCTACCTTTGCGTTCTGCATATGCAGCGGGAATTTCCCGTTATCAAAAAGAGAGCATGCACAATTTTTGTGCATGAATCAGGGTGGTAACGCCGGCAAAGCTCGGTCCCTATTTAGGGGCGCGGGCTTTTTTGTATTTTCTAGAAGGAGGAAGACTGACTATGGTAAAAGAACAAGTACAAGCGATTACGAAGATGGAAGAGGACTTTGCACAGTGGTACACAGATATTGTAAAAAAAGCAGAACTTGTTGATTATTCAAGTGTAAAAGGATGTATGATTCTACGCCCGTACGGCTATGCCTTATGGGAAAATATGAAGAAAGTGATGGATGAGAAGTTAAAAGCAACTGGTCATGAAAATGTGTATATGCCAATGTTTATCCCAGAGAGCTTATTACAAAAAGAGAAGGATCATGTAGAAGGATTTGCTCCTGAAGTAGCATGGGTGACACATGGTGGGGATGAAAAGTTAGCAGAAAGACTTTGTATACGCCCTACATCCGAAACTTTATTCTGTGAGCATTTTTCAAAAATTGTGCAATCCTATAATGATTTGCCAAAGTTATATAATCAGTGGTGTTCAGTAGTTCGTTGGGAAAAGACAACGAGGCCATTTCTTCGTACAACGGAATTCTTATGGCAAGAGGGTCATACAATTCATGAAACAGCAGAAGAATCTCAAGCTGAAACATTAAATATTTTAAATCTATATGCTTCTTTCTGTGAAGACTACTTAGCAATACCAGTAATTAAAGGACAAAAAACAGAAAAAGAAAAATTTGCAGGCGCAAAGGCAACTTATACAATTGAAAGCTTAATGCATGATGGGAAAGCACTTCAAACGGGAACATCCCATAACTTTGGAACGAATTTCTCTGAAGCATTTGATATTAAATTTTTAGATCGTAACGGTAAGTGGCAATATGTACACCAAACATCTTGGGGCGTATCAACGAGAATGATAGGTGGACTGATTATGGTTCATAGTGATAATAATGGGCTTGTAATGCCTCCTAAAGTCGCACCAGTGCAAGTTGTTATTGTACCGATTGCTCAGCATAAAGAAGGCGTTTTAGCGAAAGCAACAGAGTTACAAGAACATATTCAAAAGGTTGCACGAGTAAAAATAGATGCTAGCAATAAAACACCTGGTTGGAAATTTAATGAGTATGAAATGAAGGGAATTCCAATTCGATTAGAAGTTGGTCCGAAAGATATCGAAAAGAATCAAGTTGTACTCGTAAGAAGAGATACGAAGGAAAAAGAGTTTATAGCAATGGATCAATTAGAAGAACGCATTCCAGCACTACTTGAGGAAATTCATAACGCTTTATTTAATAAAGCAAAAGTATTTCGTGATGAAAATACGTATAGTGTGACGAAGTTTGAAGAGATGAAAAAAGTAGCTGATGAAAAGCAAGGATTTATTAAGGCGATGTGGTGCGGGGAACTAGCTTGTGAAGAGAAATTAAAAGAAGAAGTCGGAGTATCTTCTCGCTGTATGCCTTTTGAGCAAGAGCATTTAGCTAACGAATGTATTTGTTGTGGTAAAGAAGCTAAGCAAATGGTGTATTGGGGAAAAGCGTATTAATGCTCTTTTGGATAGGAAGGATGAAAAGGACTTTGGGCTGCATAATAAAATGCAATCCAAAGTCCTTTTTAGTTTTACAATTTGTTTCATGTATTTTTAAGATGGAAGGATATGTTTTTATTTTGCGTTTTTACGGCGAATGAATAGTAACATACCAATTAGGAATGTTGAAAGTCCCATTAAAATAGATGCAGGATAATGTGTTGCAGTATTCGGTAACTTATCGCCTTGTTTTTTCGCGTTATCTTTTACGTTACCACCTTGAGAGCCATTTCCTCCTTGAGAACTGCTATCGCCTTTACCACG
>NZ_JAKUFF010000016.1:0-69549 GCF_022663305.1 Bacillus cereus group sp. BfR-BA-01408
TTCACCTTTTTGTAAATGCGTTGACATTTTCGCTTCTTCGTTTTTATTATGCCCAAACTGATTTCGAAGCGCTTCCCATTTCTCATGTAATTCTTCAATTTCATGTACAATAAGCGCCGCTTCTACTTTCTCTAATTCTTCTTTTTTCTCGAGATAATCCTTTGCAATAGAAGCTTGTCTTTCTAAAGGTTCTACTTGACTACTTAATTCGTGAATTATATCTTGTACACGATTTAAGTTTTCTTGTGTGTCTGCTAATTTACCTTCAGCTTTCTTTTTACGAAGTTTGTATTTCAGCACTCCCGCCGCTTCTTCAAATACCCCACGACGTTCTTCTGATTTACTACTTAAAATTTCTTCAACTTTCCCCTGGCTAATAATCGAAAAAGCTTCTCTTCCCATACCAGAGTCCATAAATAAATCGATAATATCTTTCAACCTGCATGATTGTTTATTAATATAAAAATCACTATCACCAGAACGAGATACACGACGCGTTACACACACCTCATTATATTCAATCGGTAAACGTTGATCTTCATTATTTAAAGTTAATGTTACTTCAGCAACATTAACCGCTCTTCTCGTATCACTACCTGCAAAAATAATATCTTCCATCTTTGCACCACGTAATGATTTTGCCGATTGTTCACCAAGTACCCAACGAATGGCATCAGTAATATTACTTTTCCCGCTTCCATTAGGTCCTACTACAGACGTTACACCTGGGACAAAATCGACAGATACACGCTCAGCAAAAGACTTAAATCCCGCTATTTCTAATCTTTTTAAAAACACGAAAGGCCTTCCTCCTATTCTCCGTTGCTATAAATGTTGTTTATACAAAAACAAACGATTATACGGATTTCATTTCCTTACATTTATAAACGAAAGGAAAGTTTCATTCTATGCACAAGGAATCCCCCTCATTCAAAGGGGGATTCCTTATAGTTGTTCTTTTAACTTTTTCAACGCTTCTGCAGCAGCTTGTTGCTCTGCTTCTTTTTTCGACTTGCCACTACCAAGACCTAAGGCCACGTTATTTAACGTAACACGTGACACAAATTCTCGATTGTGAGCCGGTCCTTTTTCTTGCAAAATTTGATACTCAATATTGCCACTACCATCACGCTGAATCAACTCTTGTAATTGACTCTTATAATCCATCACATGAGAAAAAGCACCTTCATTAATTTTAGGGTATACAATTTCTTTTAAGAAGCCCCATACTGTTTCTAGCCCTTGATCAAGATAAAGGGCACCAATAAACGCTTCAAAGACATCCGCTAATAAAGCTGGTCGTTCACGTCCGCCTGTCATTTCCTCACCTTTTCCTAATAAAACTAGGCTACCAAATGACAACTCGTTTGCAAAACGAACAAGAGATGGTTCACATACAATAGCTGCACGTAGTTTTGTTAACTCTCCTTCGCTCATTGTCGGATATTTTTGAAACAGATACTGCGATACAGTAAGTTCCAATACTGCATCTCCAAGGAATTCGAGACGCTCATTGTCTTCATGCGGTTTTTTTCGATGCTCATTCACATACGATGAATGCGTAAATGCTTGAATCAATAATTTTTCATCTGTAAACGTAATACCTATTTTTTCTTGAAATACTTTAAACGCTTCACGATATTTTGTTTCGTATTTTTTTTCTCTATATTTACGGTACGGCATAGGTCCCTCCAGATATAAGCCGAGAAGCCCCGCTAAAAAACGGGACTTCATTCAAGCATTATAGATGACTCTCTATGTAAGTCACAGCATCGCCAACAGTAGCAATCTTTTCAGCATCTTCATCAGAAATTTCCATTTCGAATTCGTCTTCTAATTGCATTACAAGTTCTACTACATCTAGGGAGTCTGCTCCTAAATCTTCCTTGAAGCTTGCAGCTGGTACTACTTCTGTTTCTTCTACTCCTAAACGATCAACGATAATTTTTGTTACACGCTCTAAAACATCTGCCATTCCATTCACCTCCCCTCAAATATTATATTAAATATTGTCCAAAAAAACTAGCTGAAATCGATTCTTTTATTACATTACCATACCGCCATCAACATTTAACGTTTGACCTGTAATATATTTGCTTTGATCAGAAGCAAAAAACGTTACAGCATTTGCGATATCTTGCGCTTCACCAAACTGAGCCGCAGGAATTAATTTTAACATTTCAGCTTTTATATTTTCATCTAATACGTCTGTCATATCTGTCGCAATAAATCCAGGAGCAATTGCATTTACAGTAATATTGCGGCTTGCTAGCTCTTTTGCTGATGTTTTTGTTAATCCGATTACACCCGCTTTAGCAGCAACATAGTTTGCTTGTCCTGGGTTTCCCGTTACTCCGACAACAGAAGCGATATTTACAATACGTCCATGACGTTGACGCATCATATATCGAGATACTGCCTTTGTACATAAGAATACACCTTTTAGGTTTGTATTAATAACTGTATCCCATTCTTCTTCTTTCATACGCATTAATAAATTATCTTTTGTTACACCTGCATTATTTACAAGAATATCAACTTGTCCAAATACATCTACAGTTTGTTTCACCATATTTGTAACGTCTTCAGCATTTGCAACATCTGCTCTTACTGCAATTGCATCCGAACCTAATTTCTTTATTTCATCAACTACTTCATTTGCCTTTTGCTCGTTACCAGCATAATTTACTACAACATTTGCCCCTTGTTTTGCTAAATCAATCGCAATTGCACGACCAATTCCACGTGAAGCACCCGTTACTAATGCTACTTTCCCTTTTAACATCAACTTTCTCCTCTCAAATTCGAAATGGTATCTTGTAATGTCTCTTCATCGTATATCGCGTATGCTTTCACTGATGAATCAATTGACTTCATAAGTCCAGCAAGTACTTTCCCAGGTCCAATCTCAATAAATGTATCTACCCCTTGACTCACCATATATTCAATGGATGGATACCATAAGACAGGCGAATAGAGCTGCTCGATTAACTTTTCTTGAATATGTGCACCACTTGTAATAACGTCTGCTGTTACATTTGCGATTACCGGAATATTCGTATCTTGAATTGTAATTTCATTTAAGACACTTTGGAATTTCTCCGCCGCTGGCTTCATAAGCGCAGAGTGAAACGGTCCACTTACTTTAAGCGGAATTGCTCTCTTTGCACCATTTTCTTTCGCTCTTTGAGAAGCAATCTCGACTCCTTGCTTTGTTCCAGAAATCACAATTTGCTTCGTACTATTCATATTAGCAATTTGTACTGCATGTCCTTCACTTGTTACTTCTTCTGTAACTTGTTTCAGCATATGTGGATCAGCACCTAAAATAGCCGCCATTGCACCTTCTCCGCCAGGAACAGCTTCTTCCATATATTCCCCACGTTTCCTTACAGCATATACTGCATCCTCAAAAGTTAATGCACCCGCTGCTACAAGAGCGCTATACTCACCTAAACTATGCCCTGCGACAAAGTCTGGTGTAATATCATACTCTTTTAAAGCTGTCAAAATAGCAAAACTCGTCGTTAATAAAGCAGGTTGCGCATTTGTTGTTAACGTAAGCTTTTCCTGCGGCCCTTCAAAAATCACTTCTGAAAGTGAGTCTTGCAACACCTCATCTGCTTTTGCAAATACATTTGCAACCTCTTTATTATTCTCTGCTAACTGTTTACCCATTCCAACTGCCTGTGAACCTTGGCCCGGAAAAAGAAATGCTAGTTTTCCCATTTCAAATCCTCCTCTTATTGGAGTGGCTCTTTCTCCATTACGCTTGAAATAGTAGGAATAACTTCTTTCGCTACCATTTCTCTCGTTTGACGAATCGCACTAAATATCGATTGGTCATTGGAAGAACCGTGAGCCTTAATGACAGGAGCCTTCAATCCAAATAATGCCGCTCCTCCATACTCCGAATAATCCATTTTATCTTTTAATACCATAAGTTTTGGCTTTAATACCGCTGCTGCTAATTTGCTCGTAAACGAACTCATTAACTGCTCTTTTAACATAGAGAATAATGCAAGTGCTGTTCCTTCTAATGATTTCAGTGCTACATTCCCTGTAAAACCATCACATACAACAACATCTGCTACACCTTGCAATAAATCTCTTGATTCAACGTTCCCAACGAAATTAATTGGGGCATCTTTAAGCATTGCAAAGACTTGTTTTGAAAGCTCGTTACCTTTACCATCTTCTGTTCCAACGTTTAAAAGTCCAACGCGAGGATTTTTAATTCCTCTTACTTTCTCAGCATATACAGATCCCATTACTGCATATTGATATAAATGAATCGGTTTTGCATCAACGTTCGCTCCAACATCTAACATAACAAAACCTTCTCCATCAACAGTTGGCATTGTAGGGGATAAAGCTGGTCGCTCAATTCCTTCCATACGACCTACAACAAACAATCCAGCCGCCATTAAAGCTCCTGTACTACCAGCTGATATACAAGCATCCGCTACACCGTCTTTCACTTGCTGCGCCGCAAGTACCATTGAAGCTTGTTTTTTTCGACGAACCGCTCTTACTGGTTCATCTGTCGATTCAATTTTTTCGTCTGTATGAAGTATAGTAATTCGTTCTTCACTCGTTAAGTATTGACGAATTTCCTCTTCTTTCCCCACTAACGTAATATGTAAATCAGAATATTCCTTAATAGCTTTCATTGCTCCTAGTACGACAGCCTTTGGAGCATGATCGCCGCCCATTGCATCTATTGCGATTTTCATAAGTTGTTACCTTCCTCACTATAATTACTAGATCGATACATTTCAAAAGTGCCTGTAAAAACAAGTTCTTCTCCAACAAAGCTACGCACTTTGACAACCGTCCGCCCTTTATCATTCTCTACATCTTCCACGCGCGCTTTTGCAACAACACGCTCTCCTAATTTTACAGGACGAATGTATCGAATGGTAGACTTTGCAGTTAAAGCTAATTCTTCATCAATAACTGCAACAGCTAGTGAGTTTGCTTGTGCAAACAAATGATGCCCACGGGCAATTTGATTTCTTTTAAATACGTGTTCTACCTTCACTTCAAAAATAGAAATCGCATGTCTATCTAATTCTATATCAATAATCTCTCCGACAACCTCTTCTAACGGTAAAGATTTCACATCTTCTTCATGTTGCTTTGTAGCTACATGTTTAATTCTTTCTCTTAATTCAGGAATAGATAATTCCATACGATCAAGACGTACGGTTTGTATACTCACTTGAAATTTTTCTGCTAAATCTTCATCCGTAATAAAAGGATTCGTTTCTATCGTTTGTTGTAATAATTCTTGTCTTTCTTTTTTACTTCTTCTTTTTTTCATACCGCACCATCCATTTTTATGACTAGGTACTAACAGTAGTATATAATCATTAAAAGTAGAATGCAACAAAAACTTTTGTTGCCTCCCTTTAATCGAGCTTCTCTCCCTGGAACACACCTGTCCCGTCAAGATACGTACGCAACGACGCATATTGATCATTATGCCAAAACGCTTCTGAATCTACTAGTAACGCCGCATCTTGTCTAGCTGTTTCTAGCGCCCGATAATCATGTACCATATCAGCAACCTTGAATTCTGGTAAACCACTTTGCTTACTCCCAAAGAAATCTCCAGGACCTCGTAATTCTAAATCCTTTTCTGACAATACAAATCCATCATTTGTTTCAGTCATTATGCGCATTCTTTCTTTTCCTGTTTCTGATTTAGGGTCTGCTATTAATAAACAATACGATTGTTCACTACCACGCCCAACACGTCCTCTTAGCTGATGAAGCTGTGATAAACCGAAACGCTCTGCATCATAAATAACCATTACAGTCGCATTCGGTACGTTCACACCCACCTCAACAACTGTTGTCGACACAAGAATTTGCACTTTATTTTCACTAAATTGCCCCATTATCTCTTCTTTTTCTTGAGATGATAATCTTCCATGCATTAATCCGACTTGGCATTTCCCCTGATAATGATGAGTCAGCATACTATGTAAGTCGATTGCATTTTGTACATCAAGTTTCTCAGATTCTTCAATTAGAGGACAAATAACATATGCTTGTCTTCCTTTTTTTATCTCTTTCTCTACAAAACCGAGAACACGATCTAACATGTCATGTTTTGCCCAGTATGTTTCAATTACCTTTCTACCAGCTGGCATCTCATCGATTATAGAAACATCCATCTCTCCAAATGCAGTAATTGCTAACGTACGTGGAATCGGGGTCGCTGTCATAAATAATACGTCTGGACTTTCACCTTTCTCACGTAAAACTCGTCGCTGCGCTACGCCAAATCGATGTTGTTCATCAGTAATCACGAGACCTAACCTATGAAAGATAACTTCATCTTGAATTAAAGCATGTGTTCCAACAAGGATATCTATTTCTCCTTGTTCTAATTTTGCCAAAATCTCTCGGCGTCTCACACCTTTAACTGAACTTGTTAACAATTCAACCTTCATACCAAAGTGCGAGAACGTCTCTGCGAGCGATTGATAATGTTGTTCTGCTAAAATTTCTGTTGGAACCATTAAAGCACCTTGATAATGCGCTAATTTCGCTGCATAAAGACCAATTGCAGCGACCACCGTTTTACCAGAACCTACATCACCTTGCAACAGACGATTCATTCGATAAGGAGATGTCATATCTTTCATAATTTCATCTACAACTCGGCTTTGCGCACCAGTTAACGGAAACGGAAGTGCATCGATAAACTCTTGCAATTCTTCTGAAGGAATTTCTTTTTTCGTCCCTTTCGAATTTTCCCTCTCCATTTTTCGTAACGTTTGCATTTTCAACTGAAATAAGAAAAACTCTTCATATACAAACCGGCGACGCGCTTGCTTCAAGTCTTCCTGCCCCGATGGAAAATGCAAAGCCCGAAGCGCTTCATAACGTGGCAGTAATTTATACCGACTTAGCAATCCATCTGGTAACACTTCAACTATAGAGTCTCCATACTCCTTTAACGCTTGTGCAATAAAACGGCGCATCTGTTTTACTGTAAGTTTCCCTTTCACTGAGTACACAGGCTCCACTTCTTGTTGACGTACAACCGGTCCAAAATGAAGTTCTGATACCGCAATCGTTTGACGATGCTGGTCCCATTTTCCAGTAACCGTTACCGTTTCATCTAAATTTAACTTCTGCTTATAGTACGGCCTATTAAAACATACAGCTGTAATTAAATAACGACCTACGAGGACACGAACCGTAAGACGCGACTTCTTCTTCCCGTAATATTGCAGTAAAGGAGCACTATGAACTTTTCCCTCAACTGTTACACGTTCATCATGCTTTACTTCTGCAAGATCTTTCATCGCATAGTCTTCATAACGGTACGGAAAATGTTCTAATAGATGAGAAACTGTATAAATTCCCATCTCGTGTAGTAATTCAGATGTTTCTCCTCCGATTCCCTTTACATCCGTAACAGGAACTTGTACAACTTCATTCAAGATTCTCACGCTCCGTCACATTATTTTTTGATTCATTATCCATTAACATGATTGACATCTGTAATCGCTCTCTTTCACCTTATATATTCTATCATAGGCATTCTAAGAGAAACTACTCAAATCCCTCATAAACAACACGAAAGAAAAGAGCCTCACTATTAGCAGCAAGGCTCTTTTTTATCTTCAATATGCTAGCCTTTTGAATAAAAACTAGTAATAAACTTCATATTACTACTTATTATCCATTAGCAAGTAAGTAATCCATTTATTTTCAAAACGAATTTTTTTCTTATTCTACAGAGAAGATGAAAGAATACACCGGTTGGTTTCCAGCATGTACTTCTACTTCTGCATCTTCAAAATTCTCTTCTACAAACTCAACTAATTCAGCTACTTCTTCATCAGTTGCATCTTCACCTTGTAGAATCGTTACGATTTCAGAATCTTCATCAATTAGTGCTTCTAGTAATTGCTTCGCAGCTCCTACTTTTTCAGCATTTGTTGATACGATTTTTCCATCTGCGATACACATGAAATCATCTTTTTGAATTGCCACACCATCAATTTCCGTATCACGTACAGCATACGTAATTTGACCTGTTTTCACATGAGATAAAGCTTCTTTCATGTTTTCTTCATTTTCCTCTAGCGTTCCAACTGGATTAAATGCTAACATTGCAGCCATACCTTGAGGAACTGTTTTTGAACGAACTACAATCACTTCTTGATCCACAACTGACGCTGCTTGTTCTGCTGCCATTACGATATTCCCGTTGTTCGGTAAAATAATGATTTTTTCAGCGTTTGCTTCTTCAATCGCCTTCACGATATCCTCAGTACTTGGATTCATCGTTTGGCCACCTTCGATAACTTTCGTCGCGCCAATGCTTTCAAATAAAGTTTTAATACCAGATCCCATAGCTACAGTTACGATACCATATGGTTGTTTCTCTTTAGGCTGGCTAGTTGGCTCAGGCATCATAGCAGGCTCATCTAATAAAGCAGTATGCTGTTCACGCATATTCTCTACTTTAATCTTGATTAAACTACCGTAACGTTGTCCGTAGTTCATAGCGTCTCCAGGATGCTCTGCATGAATATGAACTTTTACAATTTCATCATCAGATACAACTAGTAGTGAATCACCATACACACTAATATCTTCACGGAATTTTTGTTCAGAGAAATTATGTTCTTTCACTTTATCAGCTTCTAATTTCACCATGAACTCCGTACAATATCCATACTTAATATCTTCTGTACTCAATTGGCTTTGTACACTACGGTGATGTTCTGCGCGTACCATTTCATTCATAGATGGTTGGGCAGGTGCATCAGAAGAAATCGTTTCTCCTTTTAAGTCAGCTAAAAATCCTTCGTAAACTACTACAAGACCTTTACCACCGCTATCTACAACGCCAACTTGTTTTAATACAGGTAATAAATCTGGCGTACGATTTAACGATGCATTTGCTTCTTTCACAACGTCTTCCATAAACAAAACAAAGTCGCGCTGTTTTTTCGCAACTGTTACTGCATATTTACCCGTTTCTCTTGCAACCGTTAAAATCGTTCCTTCAATCGGTTTCATAACCGCTTTGTAAGCCGCCTCTACTCCAGCTTCTAAAGCTGCAGCAAAATCAACTGTTGTTAATTCTTCTTTTTGTTCAATGGATTTCGAGAAACCACGGAACAACTGAGATAAAATAACTCCAGAGTTACCACGAGCTCCCATTAATAATCCTTTGGCTAAACTTACGCCGACTTTACCAGCATGTTGTGAAGGATTTGCTTTCACTTCACGTGCGCCTGAAGTCATAGATAAGTTCATGTTTGTACCGGTATCGCCATCTGGAACTGGAAATACGTTTAATGCATCAACAAGCTGAACATTATTTGTTAAATTATTCGCTCCTTGAATGATCATTTGTGATAAACGTTTTCCATCAATTTTTTGAATTGACACAGATTTTCCTCCTTAATGCACATTACAAGTTTATTACTTTAACTCCTTGTACGTAGATGTTTACAGAATCTACTGCTAGTCCTACAGTTTGATCTAATGTATATTTCACTTTCGTCTGCACGTTATGTGCTACTTCTGAAATTTTCGTACCATAGCTCACAATAATATACATATCAATATGTACTTCATCTTCATCTTTACGAACAATAACACCTCTAGTGAAATTTTCTTTTCGTAAAATGTCTGTTAATCCATCTTTTAACTGATTTTTTGATGCCATACCTACGATACCGTAGCAATCTACCGCGGCACCTCCAGCAATTGTTGCAATTACATCTGTACTAATATCAATTTGACCGTACTTCGTTTTAATTTCAATTGACATCTCGTTTTCCCCCTTCATAAATGGTGAAAGTGAGTTAGACTACTTTAGTTACTATCATATAATCTTTTTAAAGAAAATTCCATCGTTCTTTCTTTTTCACTCTCATATTTTATGTTGAAAACTACACTTTTTTATGATGAGCAAAATAGTCCATTGTTATTATACAACATGTATCACTATAATATGTCAAGCAATTTTTCTTGATTTCAACTTTTCTTCATTGACATATAGTGTCAAGTAATTTTTCTTGATTTCTTTTTTCTACAGTGTTGCATTCTCTTTTTAGTTGTGTTAAATTATAGTAGTGTTTTTAGCATCGCATAAAAGACTAACATTGAAAAATTACGTATGGTAAGGTATCAAGGGAGGGAAATATAAATGGCTCGTGTTTGTGCTATTACTGGAAGAAAAGCTCGTTCTGGTAACTCTCGTTCTCACGCAATGAACGCTACAAAACGTAAGTGGGGCGCTAACCTTCAAAAAGTTCGCGTACGCATCGACGGAAAAGTTCAACGTGTTTACGTTTCTGCTAGAGCATTAAAATCTGGCAAAATCGAACGTGTTTAATAATAAAAAAAAGAGCCGCTAGGCTCTTTTTTTACTATACCAATGGAAAAAGCACCGGTAATAGGTGCTTTTTTTAATCTTTTTTGAAGGTATTTAACATGGCACGAACAATTCCACCAAGAAATTTAGGTAACTTAATTGTATAAAATCTCATGGTTTCCCTCCTAATCCCCATTACTCCACTTGGTCACTATATGATGTAAGGAGCAAAATTGTTTCTTTAATCAGTGCTTCTTATCACCATTAATATGCCAGAAGTAAATGAAAAAGTACCTTTTTCCTCAACGAGTTCATTACTAATACAAAGTGTTGATCCCCACTCTATTTTTTTATTCGTTAGAGGATATTTAAAACCAAGTAATGTAATCCCTTCCACTATTTCAGTAACAGGCACAAAAGATACATAAGGGAAATTTTTATTTTCTTCAATTATATGTGTACCCACTCTTTTTACACTTATTTCATTTTGATTGTCTACAATACACATCTCTATTCCTACTTCTAATCCTTTTAAAAGCATTTGTATATTCGCTAAACCGTGATCAAGTCTTCCGCCAGTAGCACCAAAAATACGAATGAGTGCCGGCTTTTGTTCTAACGCCCAGTTAATCGCAATTTCTAAATCCGTTTGATCTTTTTCACGAGGAACAATATGTAAATCATTTGTTTGTTGCCCCATCCATGCTAATTCTTCTTCAGTAACCGAGTCATAATCTCCAAACGCAACAGCAGGAATAATACCTCTTTTTAATAAACGATATACTCCTCTATCAACTGCCGCCCACACTACTTTCTCATTTTCATATGGAGAAAAATCTGCACAATATTCCGCAGGTCCTCCCGCTAAAATATGAATAATCATGTTTCCTTCCCCTTCTATTGTAAAAAGGCAATCTGCCATTCGGTAGATTGCCTTTTTACATATTTTTTCTCTATCCTTTATAAATAGTGAAAACTTACTACACTAGAAGATTCACTGGGATAAAGACTCGTTCATTCATTATCCACGAATGACACGAATTGCTTCACCGCGGTCTTTTTGATTGTATACTGCTGACCCAGCTACAAGTACATTTGCTCCTGCTTCTACACAAAGTCTTGCTGTTTCAGCGTTTACACCACCATCAACTTCAATTTCTACTTCTAGATTGCGCTCTTTAACCATTTCTGCAACTTGTTTAATTTTCGGTAATACAGAATGGATAAATTTCTGCCCACCAAATCCAGGGTTTACTGTCATAAGTAATACCATATCAATATCTTCTAATACATGCTCAATCACTGAAACTGGCGTATGCGGATTTAATACAACTCCTGCTTTAATGCCATGAGATTTAATTAACTGAATTGTACGATGTAAATGAGGGCACGCCTCTACATGAACAGTAATAATATCCGCTCCCGCTTTTGCGAAAGTCGGGATATAGTTATCAGGATTTTCAATCATTAAATGTACATCTAACGGTAACGATGTGATCGGACGAATTGCTTCTACAATTAATGGTCCAATCGTAATATTTGGTACGAAATGTCCATCCATTACATCGACGTGAATGTAATCCGCTCCGCCTTTTTCTACATCTTTAATCTCTTCCCCTAATTTTGAAAAATCTGCTGATAAGATCGATGGTGCAATTTTAATCATAACTAATACCTCGGCTTTCTCTCTCTAATTTCTTCTACAAATTGTTTGTAATTCTTATAACGATATTCTGTAATCTTCCCCTCTTCAACCGCAGCCTTCACAGCGCATTTCGGTTCAGAAAGATGTGTACACCCTCTAAATTTACAGTATTGGCTCGCTTCTTTCAACTCTGGAAAACAATATGTAAGATCTTCTACCTCTATATCTATGAAATCGAGTGAACTAAAACCAGGTGTATCTGCAACTAGTCCGCTTCCAATCGCAATTAATTCTACGTGTCTTGTCGTATGTTTCCCGCGTCCTAAATGTGAGGAAATATCATTCGTTTTCAGTTCTAATTCTGGACGTAAGACGTTAAGCATAGAAGATTTTCCAACACCAGATTGTCCCGCAACAACGGAAACACAACCTTCTAAGAACGGTTTTAAAATATCAATACTTTCCGATGTATTTATAGAAGTAAATAATACATCATATCCCATCTCACGATAGTCATTTGCATAAGATTCAACAGTCTCTCTCATTTTTTCATCCACTAAATCCATCTTACTAATGCAAATAATCGGCTTAATGTTATGATATTCAATCAGCACTAAAAATCGATCTAACAGTCCCGGATTAAAATCTGGTTCTACTGCTGAAAAAACAAGAATTGCTTGATCAACATTAGCAATAGGAGGCCTGACAAGTTCATTTTTTCGATCAAATACTTCAAGCACGTATCCTTCACTTGGATTATCAGCCTGAAAAACAACTTGGTCTCCTACCAGTGGTGTAATTTTATTTTTTCTAAATACACCACGCCCGCGACATTGTGTAATCCCTTCTTCATGCTGCACATAATAAAATCCACTTAGAGCTTTTACAATTTTTCCTTCTGGCATATAATTCTCCTTTATTCTGTATAAAGTGAAGCTGTAATTCATATTGAATGGATTATCATTCTTTAAATAAAGATTTCAAAACCCGTCATATATACACATTAATATATTTAATCTACCATCAAATTTAAAATATTATTTATAACAGTATCACTTTTATATCTTTTTGAATCATATATTTTTGCCTGTTATACAGTCCACTATATGTAGACAGCATAACAGGCAGAAGTAATACATTCCATTCTCTCTAAAAAGAAAATGGAATTCATTATTATTGAGTTGGATATGGTACTTCTTTGTCGATAATCGTTACACCATCTCGTACAATTTTATAATGTCCTTTTGTACCTTCTTGAATTACAAATTCTAATGAAATAGTTGCCGACTCTGAAATTGTTCTAGTTTCAATTGGTCTATCCATTTTTTGTTGCATATCTTCTTTATAAATTTCTATCGTTTGCGGTTTTTTCTCACCTATTATAGAAGACTCATACGGAATAGAAATATTATCTACTTTCACTGTTTTCGTTACTTTCGGCTTAGGACCTTCTGAGATGACAATCGTCACTTTATCTCCTTCTTTTAACGGCGTTCCTGGTTTTGGAGATTGCGAAATTACAAGTCCTTTATCAACAGTATCAGAATACTCTCGTTTTATATCTGGAGTTAGTTTCCTCTCATTCAAATAACCATTGACACTATTTTCAGTCCATCCTGAAAAGTCACCTGGTCTAATTTGATATGGACCCTTACTTACCCAAATTTTCAAGTCTTGTTCCGCCTCTACTACCATTTGATCCGGCGTCGGAATTTGCTCAACGATTTCACCTTTTGGTCTATCATTTTCAATATAATTTATTGTAACTTGTTTATATTTTTCTTCTAATTCAGACCTTATGCTCTCAAAATCTTTTCCTGTGAGATCACTCATCTTATTTTTCTTTTTCCCACCCGATTGATAGATAGTAATTTTAGAGTTCTCTTTCACGACTCTTCCGGCCGCGGGGTCTGTTTTTAGAACACCACCGACCTCTACATCATCTGTATATACAATATTAGGTTCCGTAACCTCAAAACCCTTTTCAACTAATGTATTTACTGCAGTCGTATATTTCATACCAGACACATCAGGGACTTTTACATCTTTTGGAATAAAGAATCCTGGAATAACAGTAAGGGCTAACGTTATTCCGATCGCTAAAAGTAAAAATGTTGTAATTAAAATTTTGAGCCATTTATTACTTCGTTTTTTCTTCTTATTTAAATCCGTTTCTTCTTTTCTTGTCTGTTCATCCACTTTACTTCCTTTTAAAACAATTGTTTCATCAGTAACATTTTCGAATAATTGTTCTTGTTGAATAATCGGAATCGCTTTTGTCGCTTCCATATCTTCCGGTATGTAAAATGGCTGCTCATTTATCCTCTCTGGATATAGCGCAGTTTCAATATCTCGTTTCATCGCATTGGCAGATTGATATCGATGAAACGGATCTTTCGCAGTTGCCTTTAATATAATATTTTCGACACTTTGCGGAATATGTTCATTCCATCTTCTCGGAGACGGAATTTCACTTTGTAAATGTTTTAAAGCTATAGCAACAGCAGATTCACCAGAAAACGGTTGTCTTCCTGTTAACAACTCAAACATAACAATCCCTAGGGAATAAATATCTGATTGTTTATTTGCTATCCCGCCGCGCGCTTGTTCTGGTGATAAATAATGCACCGAACCGAGTACTGAATTTGTATGTGTAATTGTTGTTGCACTTGTAGCTGTCGCAATTCCAAAATCTGTTACTTTTATTACTCCATCAGCTCGAATTAAAATATTGTGCGGTTTAATATCGCGGTGCACAATTTCAAAATGATGGGCGTGTGCCATGGCGGATGTTAACTGCTCCATAATATCAAGAGCTTCTCCTATCGGTAACATCCCTCGCTCAATTATGTATTGCTTCAATGTTTGTCCTGGTACATACTCCATTACAAGATAATATATACCATCTTCTTCTCCGACATCATACATATTCACAATATTTGGATGCGACAACGTTGTAACAGACTGCGCTTCTCGATGGAAACGTTTAATAAACTCTTCGTTATTTGAATAGTCGAGTCTTAATATTTTCACCGCTACATCTCGGCCTAGTATATCATCATGAGCTAAATACACATTGGCCATTCCACCGCCACCAATCATTTTCAGTAGCTTATAACGGTCATTTAAGCGTTTTCCAATCAGCACGTTGCACTTCACCTACTTTCGTTTGTCGAACCCGCATAATCAATGAGAACAAGGGTGATATTATCTTCCCCGCCACGATCATTCGCCAATTGAATGAGACGTTGTCCCTTAGTTTCTAGCTGTTCATTTAACTGTAAAACTTGTTGCATATCAGCAATAGAAACTTTGTTAGATAGTCCATCAGAGCAAAGAAGTAACTGATCATCTTCCTCTAGCACTAATGTTTTCACATCTAATCCGACTTTCTCTTCTGTTCCTAATGCCCTTAACAAAACATTCTTTTTCGGGTGATATTCTGCGTCTTCTTTTGAAATTTCACCATGTCTCACAAGTTCATTGACAAGTGAGTGATCTTCCGTTACAAGCGAGATTTCCCCCTCTGATACCATATAACAACGACTATCTCCTATATGACCTATCGTCACAAAATTTGGTGTACAAATCGCTATTATAAGTGTTGTTCCCATCCCGTTACATTCTACATGTTGCTTAGAGTATTCATATATACGCTCATTAATAATCCCAACGCTAGTATGTAACCACTCTTCTACTTTTTTTGGCTCGTTCATATTATGCGTTTGCTTCCAATAATCATGGAATAATTGAATGGTCATCGAGCTAGCTACATCACCAGCTCGATGACCTCCCATTCCATCTGCTACTACCGCTAAAATATTTCCATCTAAATTGTGAAAAACTCCTGCACTATCTTCATTATGTTGACGAACTTTTCCTTTATCTGATAGAAACACGGCTTTCATCTCGTCACCTCGTCTCTTCTTTGCGCTCCTTCGCACGCAACTGACCGCAGGCTGCATCAATATCATGACCTTGTTCACGGCGAATCGTTACATTTACTCCACGATCTTTTAACGTTTTTTCAAATAAGAAAATTTGTTCACGTGGCGTACGTACATAATCACGTTCAGGTACGTAGTTTACCGGAATTAAGTTCACATGACATTTTACACCTTTCAAGAGCGCAGCAAGCTCTTCAGCGTGCTCAACTTGGTCATTTTCGCCTCCAAATAGTCCATATTCAAAAGTAATACGACGCCCTGTTCTATTTACATAGTATTTAATAGCTTCCATCAAATCTGGTAGCTTATAAGCACGGTTAATCGGCATTAATTTTGAACGTAATTCTGAGTTTGGAGCATGCAGTGAAATCGCAAAATTAATTTGTAAATCTTCTTCAGCGAACTTATAAATTTTCGGGATGATTCCACTTGTCGAAACTGTCATATGTCTCGCACCAATATGAAGTCCTTTTTCATGGTTAATGATGCGTAAGAATCCCATTAAATTATCGTAGTTATCAAATGGTTCTCCAATTCCCATAACGACAAGAGAACTTACACGTTCTTCTGATTCATCAAGTGCACGTTGCACTTCTACTACTTGTGCTACAATTTCTCCAGCTTCTAAGTTTCGCTTTAAACCGCCAAGCGTTGAAGCACAGAACGTACACCCAATACGACAACCTACTTGTGTTGTTACACAAATGGAATTTCCATATTCATGTCGCATTAATACCGTTTCAATAGAATATCCATCATATAATTGGAATAAGAATTTAATTGTTCCATCCGAAGACGTTTGTTTTACTAACGTATTTAAAGTAGTAATATCAAAGGAATTCGACAATTTTTCACGCAATCCTTTAGAAAGGTTTGACATATCCTCATAATTTTTTACACGTTTTTTATATAACCAATCAAAAATTTGTCCAGCACGGAACTTTGGTTCTCCTTGCTCCTTTAACCAATCTTGCATTTCATGAAGTTGTAAAGAGTAAATTGATGGTTTTTTCGTTTCTAAATTTTTCTTTTGTTTTCTCACAGTCGTTTCCACGATGCTACACCTTCTTCCTTAAACAAGCAATATAAAAGCCATCTGTTGCAAAATAATGCGGTAAAATTTGTACTTGACCTTCATCAATATACGGACTTAGCTTTTCTGGCATACGCTCTTTTATCGTAGTATCCCACTCGAACTCAGGATGCTCTTGTAAAAATCGTTCTATTACTTGTTCATTTTCTATTTTCTCAATTGTACACGTACTATAAACAAGGCGACCACCTTGTTTTAATAACGGTGCGATTTTTTCTAGTATTGCAAGTTGAATCGTCGATAATCTTTCACTATCGCCTTTATCTTTACCTAACTTAATATCAGGCTTACGTCTAATTACACCAAATCCAGAACATGGGGCATCTACTAATATTTTATCAAACGTTTCATTTGCAAAGTGTTCTTGTACTTTTCTAGCATCTAATGCCTTTGTTTCGACATTTCCTAGACCAAGTCGCTCTGCTTGTTGTTTAATTAAACGTACTTTGTGCGCATGTAAATCAAGGGACATGACTTGACCAGTTCCTTTTAATCGCTCTGCAATATGCGTTGTTTTTCCACCTGGAGCAGCACAACTATCAAGAACTACATCTCCCTCATCTGGTTCTAAGGCACGTGCTACCAGCATAGAACTTTCATCTTGAATAGAAAGAAAACCTTTTTTAAACGCATCTGTGTGCGCTACATTTCCTTTTTCAATTTGAATTGCATCATCTGATAAATCGCCACGCTTCGCTTCTATACCTTCACTAGCTAATAATGTAATTGCTTCTTCTACTGTTATTTTATCAAAATTTACACGCGCTGTTGGTACAGGCGGTAACATGTTCACTTCACACATTTTCTCAGCAGTTTCTAAACCATATTCTGAAGCCCATTCTTGGACAAGCCAAACTGGATGACTTGTTGCAATTGCCAAGCGTTCTACTGGATCTTTAATTTCATCTACAGAAGGTACACCTTCTCTTTGAATCGAACGTAATACACCGTTCACCATACCAGCAATTCCTTTATGCCCGCGACGCTTTGCAATCTCAACTGCTTCATGAATAGCCGCTCTTTCGGGCACTCGGTCTAAATAAATCATTTGATATAAAGATAAGCGAAGCAATACTCTTACCCACGCTTCAACCTTCTTTTTTAAAAAAGGCTGTAAATAATAATCTAATGTGTCACGACGTTGAATTGTTCCATATACAATTTCAGTTAATAAACCAATATCTTTTCTATCAATTGTACTTTTTTCAATTAGATTATTTAAAAGTAAGTTACTGTATGCACCACTTTTTTCTACTTGAATTAAACCATCAAGAGCTAATTCACGAACATTTTGTCTCATGCATTTTCTCCTAACTTCGTTCCAATTTCAGGTTTTGTGCCACGTAAAAATTGCGAACAACTCATACGCTTTTTACCAGAAGGTTGCAATTCTGTAACTTTAACACCCGTTTCATTACCAGTTGCTACAACGAAACCATCTTCTTCAATTGCAACAATCGTACCTGCTTCAGCTGATTTCGTTACAGGTACTTTTTCTCCCCACCATACTTTAACAACTTGTCCTGCTAAAGTTGTATAAGCAACTGGCCATGGATTCAATCCGCGAATGTGATTGTATACTTCTTCACCTGTTTTTGTCCAATCAATTTTCTCTTGCTCACGTTTTATATTATATGCAAACGTTACTTCTTCCTCGCTTTGTTTAATTGGTTCTAACTTACCTTGAATTAGTAAAGGTACTGTTTTAGATAAAAGATGTGCCCCTGCTTCACTTAACTTATCAAATAACGAGCCTGTCGTTTCACGCTCTTCAATTTCCACTTCTACTTGCGTTAAAATATCACCAGCATCCAATTTTTCTACCATATACATAATTGTAATACCTGTTTTTTCTTTCCCTTCCATAATTGCATAATGGATTGGTGCACCACCACGAAGTTCCGGAAGTAAAGAAGCGTGGACGTTAATACATCCATACTTCGGTGCTTCTAAAATTTCATTTGGTACAATTTGACCGAACGCAGCTGTTACAATTAAATCCGGCTCTAATGCCAATACTTTTTCATATTCGTCTTTTTCACGAATTCTTAACGGTTGTAACACTGGAATACCATGTTTTTCTGCTTCCACTTTAACAGGTGTAGGTGTTAATACTTTCTTTCTGCCTACCGGACGATCTGGTTGCGTCACAACACCTATTACATCATAGCCATCTTCAATAAGACGACGAAGCACCGGCACTGAAAAGTCCGGTGTTCCCATAAATACTACTTTTATCATTTAAAAACCGCTCCTTTTAATACCTATTCTAATTCGTTTTCCTCATAATATCTTGTCACTTTCGATGTAAATAACACACCGTGTAAATGATCGATTTCATGTTGAATTGCACGCGCTAAAAACCCTTCTGCTTCTAATAAAAATACTTTACCTCTGCGATTTTGCGCACGCACTTTAATATAATCCGCACGTTCCACTTCACCATAAAGTCCCGGGAAGCTTAAACAGCCTTCGGGACCTACTTGTTCACCACGTTTTTCTAATATCGATGGATTGATTAACTCAATTTTCCCAGTATCATCACCGATATCAACTACCGCCACTTGCAAGCTTACCCCTACTTGAGGCGCAGCTAAACCGACTCCGTCCGCAATTAACATTGTTTCATGCATATCTTTCAACAATTTCACTAACTTTTTATCAAAGTTAATTACTCTTTCACACGGTGTTTCTAACACTTCATTTGGATGCTTTACTATTTCTAAAACTGCCATATTTCCCTCCGCTACATTAACATTGTTGGATTAAAATCAATTGAGATTTGTAGCTCTTTTTGCATTTCTGCTTGATAATGTTCATTTACCATTTTGAGCACGTTCTTTAAGTTTGGTTCCCGTTTGTATTTTATCATGCATTGATAACGATATCTATCTTTTATCCTTGGAATTGCTGAAGCAACCGGTCCTAACACCATCGTTTGCTGCGAACAGTGCGTCCGTAAATGACCGACAATTTTTTCCGTCACTTGTACTGCCTTTAATAATTCCGGATGAGATACCGTCACAAGTACAACATAGTAATAAGGTGGGTATTGTCTCGTTCGCCTCATTTGCATTTCTTGATCAAAAAACACATCATATTGTTGGTTCTTTGCTAACTCTATACTATAATGTTCTGGCGTATACGTTTGAATGATAACTTCCCCTGGCAATTCATGTCGGCCTGCTCGTCCACTTACTTGCGTCAATAACTGATAAGTCTTTTCACTCGCCCGGAAATCAGGTAAATGAAGCATCGTATCAGCAGTTAAAACACCAACAAGCGTTACTTTCGGAAAATCTAATCCTTTTGCAATCATTTGTGTTCCAAGTAATATATCTGCTTTTTCTTCCCCGAACGCCTTTAATAATTTCTCATGCATCCCTTTACGACTCGTCGTATCTACATCCATTCGAATGACTCGTGCCTCTGGAAATAGTTTTGTAATTTCTTCTTCTACCTTTTGCGTACCTGTACCAAAGAAACGAATGTATGTACTTTGACAAGCAGGACACGCAGTCGGCATATTTTCTTCGTAACTGCAATAATGGCATTTTAAACGATGGTTCATTTTATGATATGTCAGCGAGATATCACAATGCGGACATTGTACAACATACCCGCAATCACGGCACATAACAAATGTAGAATGACCTCTTCTATTTAAAAAGAGCACCATTTGTTCTTTCTTTTCTAACCGATCTGCTATTTTTTCATGCAGTGCCTTTGAAAACATGGAGCGATTCCCGTCACGAAGTTCTTCACGCATATCAACAATCTCTACTGTCGGTAAAGCTTGTTCGTTCATACGTTTTTCCATCGTCAGTAATTCATACACACCTTTTTTCGCTCTTGCAAACGATTCAAGCGTCGGTGTTGCACTACCAAGAACGATAGGGCATTTATGATATTGTCCTCTCCACACAGCTACATCCCTTGCATGATACCTCGGATTATCTTCTTGCTTGTAGCTCGATTCATGTTCCTCATCAATAATAATAATCCCTAAATTTTCAAAAGGAGCAAATACAGCTGAACGTGCACCAACTACGACTTTCACTTCTTTTCTTAAAATCTTACGCCATTCATCATATTTTTCTCCAACAGACAGCGCACTATGAAGAACTGCAACTTGTGAGCCAAATCTACCTTTAAAACGATCTACCATCTGAGGCGTTAGTGCAATTTCAGGAACAAGTACAATAGCTTCTTTTCCTTTCTCGAGCACCGCTGCTATAGATTGTAAATATACTTCTGTTTTTCCGCTTCCTGTAACACCATATAGTAAAAATGGATTGTAAGTTTCATTTGTAATTGATGATAAAATCGGTGTAATAACTTGCTTTTGTTCCTCAGTAAGTGGGAATGGTTTCGTTTGTTCAAAATCGTCATCGTCATACGGATTTCGGTACACTTCCACATACTTTTCTGAGAGTAGTCCCTTTTTAACAAGTGCTTTAATTGGAGCATCTGTTATTTGTAACTCTTCTGTTATTACTTTCAACGGTACACTTTTATAATTTTCCACAAAATAATAGAGGACATCTTGTTGTTTTTTACTTTTCAGTTCAAATGCTGCTAATTCTAATTTATCTTCTGACAACTCCGGTTGAACGACTCTTTGTTTCTTCTTTTGTACTTTATCTTTTACTTGATAAACAACTTCAATCGTGCCATGTTTAATTTCTTGTTGAATCGTGCGGTATAGATGTGGCTGCGTCTCAATCGCTTCCCAATCTATCGCTTCTCTGTCCTGGAATAAAAACAGTAGTTCCGGTGCTACTTCTTCTTGTTTGCGAAGCTGTAGACGTTTTTTATATGTTGCTTTTATCGCCGTTGGAAGCATAACTTGAAAAGCTGAAATCATATAACATAACGTTTCACTTGTAAGCCAATACCCTAGCTTTAACAACTCTTCATTTAAAACGGGTGTTACATCTAAAATTTCATGGATTGTCTTTAACTTCTTACTTTCTACTTCAACAGAATCTTTAATCCCAATAATAAAACCTTGCAATTTCCTTGGGCCAAACGGAACTACTACACGCATGCCTGTCTGGACAATATCTTCCCATTTTTTAGGGATAATATAATCAAATGGTCGATCTGTCTGACGTGCAGGTACATCAACAATTACACTTGCAAATTTCATAGACGATCATCTTCTAACATCATTTCAATTTGCTTTAATATTTCACGAGCAACCTCTTTCTTCGTTAAAAGTGGCAACTCTATAACTTCTCCATCTTTTCTATACATTGTTACAATGTTCGTATCTGTACCAAATCCAGCTCCTTGCGCCTTTACGTCGTTTGCAACAATCATATTCGCATTTTTCTCACGTAATTTTTTCGTTGCATATTCCTCTACGTTTGTCGTTTCAGCCGCAAAACCGATAAGTAACTGTTTGTCCTTCATCTCACCTAACGTTTTTAAAATATCTACTGTTCTCTCAAGTTCAATTACAGCATCGCCATTTTTCTTTTTCATTTTATTATCATGAACGTATTTCGGGCGATAATCTGCAACTGCTGCTGTTTTAATAACAACATCTACGTCTTCATAATGTTGAATAACCGCCTCTAACATATCTTGCGCAGATTCCACTTGCACCGTAGTTACATGTAATGGTGGATGTAATGCTGTCGGTCCCGAAACGAGTATGACGTCAGCACCTAAGTTCGCTGCCACTTCCGCAATCGCATATCCCATTTTTCCAGAAGAAAAATTGGTCATAAAACGAACTGGATCAATCTTTTCACGCGTTGGACCAGCAGTTATTAATATTCTTTTTCCATGTAATGGTTTTTGTTCTGAAAAAGCCTCTTCTAACCGTGCGATAATCGCTTCAGGTTCTTCTAATCTTCCTTTCGCTACATAACCACACGCTAAAAAACCTTCTCCGGGCTCAATAAATGTATACCCTAACGTTTTTAACGTCATCATATTTTTTTGAACAATTTTATTTTCATACATATGCACATTCATAGCAGGTGCAATCCACACTGGGGCTGTAGTAGCTAACAAAGTAGTTGTAATCATATCATCTGCAATACCGTTAGCTAACTTTCCAATACAATTGGCTGTAGCAGGTGCAACAAGTACAACATCTGCCCAATCTGCTAAATCGATATGAGCAATAACAGCTGAGTCTTTCTCATCGAATGTATCCGTATATACATCATGGCGAGAAAGCGCTTGGAATGTAAGAGGTGTAACAAATTTCATTGCCGACTCACTCATCATTACTTTTACAATAGCACCAGATTGTGTCAATTTACTCGTTAACGCAGCCGCTTTAAAGACCGCAATGCCTCCTGTTACACATAAAAGTATCTTTTTCCCTTTTAGCATATGGCTCGTCCTCTTTCTTTTTCAAACTTATCATACTGAAACAAGATTATCAGCTCATCAGTATCAATATTTCTTCCCTACCGTAAAAAAATAACAACCTACTTGTAAATAGGTTGTTACCGTTACATAGAAAATTATAAAGTCTATGTTTTAAATTGTCGAAGACAAAGTCTTATTCAGTTACTTTATCTTCACTTGGTACGTAGCTTAACGCTTCAATATCGATTTCTTCTAATGCTTTACCTACACATTTATGAGAAACTGGTTTTTCTACAACACAGTTATTAGCAAGTTGCATTTCGCGCGCACGTTTTGCAGCCACTGTTACAAGTGTATATTTAGAATCGATTTTTGTTAATAATGAATCAATTGATGGATTTAACATAATTATAGACCCTCCGTCATTTCTTTATAATATTTTGCTACTCTTTCGCGGCGGCAATGTTCGCCAACCACAATTGCTTTAATTCTTTCACAAGCTAGTTCAACTTGGTCGTTTTCTACAACGTAGTCGTAAGCGTCCATCATATCAATTTCTTCTTTCGCTACCGTTAAACGATTTTCAATAACATCTTCAGTTTCTGTACCACGACCGACAATTCGGTTCTTTAGTTCAGATAAACTTGGAGGTGCTAAGAAAATAAATACACCTTCTGGGAAAGCTTTCTTAACTTGAATTGCTCCTTGCACTTCAATTTCTAAGAATACATCTTTTCCTTCTTGTAATGTTTTTTCAACATAGTCAATTGGTGTTCCGTAATAATTACCTACGAACTCAGCCCACTCAAGTAATTTTTCATTACGAATCATTTCCTCAAATTCTTCTCTCTCTTTAAAGAAATAATCCACACCATCCACTTCACCTTCACGCGGCTTACGTGTCGTTACTGAAATGGAATACTGAAAACGTGTATCCTCATGACTAAACAGCTCTTTTCGAACCGTTCCTTTACCAACCCCAGAAGGTCCTGAAAGAACGATGAGCAATCCTCTTCTACTTCTCATAAATATGTAAAACCTACCCTTCCTCACTTAAATCTTCTTTATTATTCAAACGATGTGCAATCGTCTCTGGCTGAATTGGACTTAATACAACATGCCCATCATCCATAACAATAACCGCCCTTGTTTTTCTCCCATACGTAGCATCAAGCAAAGCATTATGTTCGCGTGCTTCCTGTACTGTTCGTTTAATAGGAGCTGACTCCGGACTTACAATAGCAATAATTCGATGAGCAGATACAATATTTCCGTATCCAATATTTAAAAACCGCATGGCCATAGTTTGCGCCTCCTAGTAAGTCTATCCGATTTCTCCACCACGTATAACTTTATATATTTTTTGAAAGCTACTCAATATTTTGTACTTGTTCACGAATTTTTTCAAGGTTATTTTTCATTTCTACAACATATTTTGAAATTGTTAAGTCATTTGCCTTAGAACCAATCGTATTAATTTCTCTATGCATCTCTTGCACGATGAAATCCATTTTCCTTCCAACAGGCTCTTCAATCTGCAGTGTTTCACGGAATTGTTCTAAATGACTTTGCAAACGAACTAACTCTTCGTGAATATCACAACGCTCAGCAAAGATTGCAACTTCTGTTAGCAATCTTTGTTCATCTAGATCTTGATTATGTAATTCTTTTAAGCGATTTTCTAATCGTTCACGATATTTTTGTGTAACAATTGGTGCATGCGGAATAATAGCATTTACACAATTGTGAATCTCTTGTAAGCGATACGCTATATCTTTATGTAATCGTTCTCCTTCGCCATCTCTCATCGTTTTTAACATATGAGCAGCTTGGCGAACAGCCTCATATAAACTGTTCTCAAATTGTTCATTTACGTTTTCTACCTCTTCAATCGCTGTTACTTCTGGCATTGCCATTAATTGCTCGAGTGTAATAGAATCTTGTAATTGAAATTTCCCTTTTATATCTTCCATAATTGATTGGTACTGCTCAAGAAGCGACCAATTCACACTTAATTTTCTTTCAACAAGCCCTTCACCCGCTATACTAATAGACACTTCAATACGTCCACGGCGAACTTGCTGTGCAATTATTTTACGAATTTTGTCTTCAAATACCATCATTTGCTTCGGTAGTCGAATACTCATCTCTAGAAAACGATGGTTCACCGATTTCATTTCTACTGTAATTTGAAAAGTATCACTCTCTACTTTCGACCTTCCAAATCCTGTCATACTACAAATCATTTTTTATCACATCCAAGCCATGAAATAACTCAATGAAAAAGGTAATAGAGACAAGGCTCTACTACCTTCTGTAAATTATATCACATTTTCATATCATTGACTATTTCAAGTTTAATCCCTTCTTATATAATATTGGCTTTTCCTTCTTCCCTTTTTTCCCTGTTAATAAAGAGCCTACTAATAAGAAGGTCGGAATTGACGATAAACCTCCAATTAACAACCAATCTCTCGCTTGTATTGGCATCGTGCTAAAAATCGGTTGTAACGGTGGATAATATATAACGACTAGCATGAGTAGTAATGAAATGATAACCGCTCCTACTAAATACACATTTCCAAACGGATTGCGGTGGAAAACAGAATGCTCACTTCGGCAATCAAATACATGAATCAGCTGAGCAAGTACCAATGTTGCAAACGCTACAGTTTGTGCATATTTCAGTTCATTTGGATGTTGATTATACGCAATAATAAATGCTACTAGCGTCACTGCCCCAATTAGAAAGCCACGACTTATAATTTTCCAGGCAAGCCCTCTAGCAAATACCCCTTCTTTCGGATGACGCGGCGTTCTCTTCATCACGTCTCCCTCGGCCTTATCCAAACCTAACGCCATCGCCGGTAAACCGTCAGTAACTAAATTCACCCATAAAATTTGAATTGGAACCATCGGCAGCGGTAGTGCAAGTAACATTGCAAATAACATGACCAAAATTTCTCCAACGTTCGATGCTAATAAATAACGAATAAACTTACGTATGTTCTCGTATATATTTCTACCTTCTTTAATTGCTGATTTTATCGTAGCGAAATTATCGTCCAGCAATACGAGAGAAGAAGCTTCTTTTGCAACATCTGTCCCTGTAATTCCCATCGCTATCCCAATATCCGCAGTTTTTATAGCCGGAGCATCGTTTACTCCATCACCTGTCATCGCCACTATATGTCCTTTATTTTGCAACGCCTTAACAATTTTTAATTTATGTTCTGGTGATACACGAGCAAATACATACGTATCTTCTACAACATTTTCTAATTCTTCTACATCCATAGTTGCGAGTTCTACCCCTTCAACAACGCGTCCACCTGGTGGTAAAATGCTTAATTGTTCTGCAATCGCCATTGCAGTCACTTTATGATCACCTGTAATCATCACCGTTCGAATACCAGCTTCTCTGCACTCTTTTACTGCCTGCTCTACTTCTGGTCTTGGCGGATCAATCATTCCTTGTATTCCAACTAACATAAAATCTTTTTCAACGTCTCTTTCATGTTCAATTGAGTCTGTTACTTTTAAAGGCTTAAAAGCAACTGCAATTGTTCGAAGTGCTTGACTACCTAAGCTATGAATAGCCGCCTGTACTTCTTTTCTATACAACTCACTTAATGGTTGCTGCTTATCCCCCCATAAAATCGTTTGACTCATTTGCAGAAGGACATCTGGTGCTCCCTTCGTAACGACAAACTTTTTACCCTCTCGATCTCGTACAATAACACTCATCATTTTTCGAGTTGAATCAAACGGAAATTCACGGATAATTTCAAATTTCCCTTTCAGCGCCTCACGCGTTATCCCCGCTTTCATTGCTACAGCTACAAGCGCTCCCTCAGTTGGATCTCCATCTAATACATACGCCTTTTTCTTTTGAATAATATTTGCGTTATTGCATAACGAACCAAATGTAAGTAGTTGATAAAGTGATTTCGTCTTAGCTGGATTAATTTCTTTTTCACCTTTCATAAACGAGCCATTAGGTTCATATCCTTGGCCTGTCACTTTCCACAACTCTCCACCTGACCACATATGTGTTACCATCATTTTGTTTTGCGTCATCGTTCCTGTTTTATCAGAGCATATAACAGAAGCGCAACCTAACGTTTCTACTGCTGGTAACTTTCTTACAATTGCTCTCTTTTTTATCATACGCTGTACACCAAGTGATAAGGCTACTGTAACAATTGCTGGCAATCCTTCTGGAATAGCAGCAACAGCTAGCGACACACCCGCTAAAAACATATGATACACTTCATTCCCTTGATACACACCAGCTAACACGACAAGCGCTGTCAAAACAAGAGCCACAATAATTAATATTTTTCCGAGTTGCTCTAATCTTCTTTGCAGTGGTGTTTCCATCTGCTCTGCATTTTGTAACATATTTGCAATTTGTCCCATCGCTGTATTCATACCCGTTGCTACAACGACTCCTGTTCCAGACCCTCGTGTAATCATCGTACCCATAAAAGCCATATTTTTTTGATCACCAATTGAAACATCTTGCCCTTGCAATGCTTCTACTTTCTTCTGCACGGGTACTGACTCTCCTGTCAAAGCCGATTCTTCAATATATAAACTCGACGCCTCAACAAGACGTACATCAGCTCCAACACGATCGCCACTAGAAAATTTAATAATATCACCTAAAACGAGTGCTTTAGACGGTACCTTTACCCACTTTCCATTTCGCAGTACAGTTACTTGCGGGGCGGCTAGCTCTTTTAAAGCTTCCAATGACTTTTCAGCCTTTCTTTCTTGAAAAAATCCGAGAATACCATTGATAATAACAATTGCCACAATCGCAATAGAATCAATGTATTCCCCTAAAAAAGCCGAAACGATTGTTGCACCAAACAAAACAAGCACCATAAAATCTTTAAATTGCGCCAAAAATACCATTAGTGCAGAAGGCCTTTTCGCTTCATCTAGTTCATTTGTACCAAATTTTTTTATTCGCCCTTCTGCTTCTTTCTCTGTAAGTCCAACCTTCACATTTGTATTCGTTCTTTCTTCCACTTCATGTGCACGCATTCCATACCAGTTCATCCTGCTATCGACCTCCTGATTCCAGACATACTCTATTGAAAGCTTATTCAGCCTCGTCCAAAAAAATGCTATAATTAACTTTTAGTTAGAAAGGAGCTAAATACAGTTATATAAAATATAGACCAAAAGAATTTACTGAAATAATCAATATGCCTATAAGAACTTTGCAGAGATGGGATAACAAGAGTGTATTGCCTACTTACCGAAACCCTAAAGGAAGAAGATATTATACAGATAAACATTATAAAGACTATATGGGGATTCAAGAAGAAAATACCGGAGGATGAAGATTTATGAAAAGAGCATATCTAATAGAAATCCATCCGACAAAAGAACAAATAATCCAAATAAACCAGACGATTGGTGTGTGTAGATATGTTTACAACCTGTATATCTCTAAAAACAATGAGCTGTATGAAGCCGAAGGAAAGTTTCTAAGTGGGTATGACTTTTCTAAATGGTTGAATAATGTCTATACAAAAGAATGTGACCAGTGGATAAAAGGAGTATCAAGTAAAGCTGTAAAACAAGCGATTATGAATGGAGATAAAGCTTTCAAACGATTTTTTAAGGGTTTATCTAAATTCCCACGATATAAGAAAAAGAAGAAGCAAGATTTGAAGTGCTATTTTCCTAAAAACAACAAAACAGATTGGACAGTAGAAAGGCATAGAATAAAAATCCCCACAATTGGTTGGGTAAGGTTAAAAGAATATGGATATATCCCTAAAAATGCAACTGTAAAAAGTGGCACAGTGTATCAAAGAGCAGGAAGATATTTTGTATCTGTACTTTGTGAAAGAGAAGAAGTAAGGGTAAAACCAATACTTAATAACATAGGTCTAGGGATTGATTTAGGGGTGAAGGATTTCGCTACACGTAGCGATGGTATCGTTCACGAAAACATCAACAAAACAATAAAAGTAAAAAAGATGGAAAAACGGTTAAAACGTGAACAACGCTCTTTAGCGCAAAAATATGAAAATCTAAAAAAGAGAGGTGAAAAATCTGTTACTAATAAAAGAGCGAATATAAACAAAAATATTCTTAGAGTGCAAAAACTACACGCTCGATTAGCGAATATTCGACTAGAGTATGTAAAGTCTATTGTAACGAATGTGGTGAAAACCAAGCCAACGTTTATTACAGTGGAAGATTTGAATGTGAAAGATATGCTGAAGAATAAACATCTATCTAAAACAATTGCCAAGCAGTCCTTTTATGCTTTTAAAATGTGGCTTTTGATGAAATGTGAGGAATATGGAATTGAATTACGTCAAGTAGACCGGTTTTATCCATCGTCAAAGTTGTGCTCATGTTGCGGTCAAAAGAAAGAGGATTTAAAGCTATCTGACCGGTTATATACATGTGAATGTGGCAATGTAATGGATAGAGATTTGAACGCAGCTTTCAATCTTTTACAAACAAAAGAATATACAATACTAACGTAAATAGATTGTATATATGTACGGTGGGCTACATCGGAATTTACGCCTGTGGAGTGTTACAGCAAACTGTAGTAGCGAGTAATTGGCGAGACAGGACACGTAGAAGCAGGAATACTCTAAGAATATACATTTGTCTATATTTTTAGTAGCAGTGTTCATTTATGGCATTCGATGGATTATTTACAAGAGCGATTACACATGAAATTGCAAATTCTCTTTACACGGGAAGAATTTCAAAAATATATCAACCTTCAAAATACGAGATTTTATTACATATTCGAGCAAACGGAAAAAATCAAAAACTGATTCTTTCCGCTCATCCGACATATGCACGTTTACACTTAACAAATCAAAATTATGATTCACCTGCACTTCCACCAATGTTCTGTATGCTTCTTCGTAAGCATTTAGAAGGTGGATTTATTGAAAAAATTGAACAAATTGATTTAGAGCGTATTATTCAAATTACCGTTCGTAGCAGAAATGAAATTGGTGATGAATCGCTAAAAACATTAGTAATTGAAATTATGGGACGACATAGTAACATCATTTTAGTAGATACAAAAACAAACAATATTTTAGATAGCTTAAAACACGTTTCCTTAGCAGTAAACCGACATCGAACTGTATATGCTGGAGCTGAATATATTGCACCACCAGCACAACATAAAATTAACCCACTTCAGATCGAAACAAAGGATGAATTTATTAGACCGCTAGACTTTCTATCTGGAAACATGGATAAACAGCTAGTCGGAACCTTTACCGGAATATCACCATTATTCGCAAAAGAAGTAGTGAAAAAAGCAGGTATGGTAAATGAAAAAGCATTAGCTGACGCATTTTTCTCCATACAAAAACCATTATTAACTCATACATATTCACCAACAATGACTACTTCAAATGGGAAAGAATTCTTTTATCTTTTCCCTCTTGCGCACTTAGCTGGAGAAGACAAGACATTCTCATCTGTTAGTGAATTGCTAGACCGTTTCTTTTTTGGAAAAGCAGAGCGTGACCGTGTAAAACAACAAGCTCATGATTTAGAGCGCTTTATGCAAAACGAAAAAAATAAAAATGAGAAAAAACTCATTAAACTAGAAAAAACATTACAAGATGCTGGAAAAGCAGATAAATATCAACTATTTGGCGAACTACTTACAGCCAATATGTACGCTTTGAAAAAAGGCGATAAAGATATTGAAGTCGTTAACTATTATGATGAAAATGGCGGAACTGTAAAGATCGCATTAGATCCTTTAAAAACGCCATCTGAAAATGCACAACGCTATTTCCAAAAGTACCAAAAAGCGAAAAATTCAGTTGTTGTTGTAGAAGAACAAATCGAAAAAACAAAGGAAGAAATTCTTTATTTTGATAGCTTACTTCAACAAATGGAAGCTGCTTCTTCAAAAGATATTGAAGAAATTCGTGAGGAATTAGCTGAAGAAGGTTATATGCGCAATCGTAAAACGAAAAACGGAAAGAAAAAGCCCACTAAACCAGTATTAGATAAATATGTAGCAAGTGATGGCACAGAGATTTTCGTCGGTAAAAACAATAAGCAAAATGATTATTTAACAACGAAATTTGCCCGTCGTGATGAAATTTGGTTACATACGAAAGACATACCTGGTTCTCACGTTGTCATTCGTTCTTTAGAACCTGCTGAAGAAACTTTACTAGAAGCTGCCAAAATTGCTGCTTATTACAGTAAAGCAAAAGAGTCTAGTTCTGTACCTGTTGATTTCACCAAAATACGCCATGTGAAAAAACCGAGTGGTGCAAAACTTGGTTTTGTTACGTACGACAATCAGCAAACCGTATATGTTACACCGGATGCTGATACTGTAATGAAATTAAAAGCTTAAATATAAAAATGCGTTGCTCATAAGCAACGCATTTTTATATTCGTTCCAACTAGTTCATATACCCATTCACTAATTCATAACATCTTTCTTTTGTCATCTTGTATTTCTCCTCTGAAGCATCTATACGTCTCATCGTCCCGTTATTTGTATCAGTACCAATTGCTTTAACCTTACTTTCCTTTTCTTTAACCCACGCAATTTGTTTCGTTTTTAATGACTGAAATGCATCAGGGGACATCGTATTTTTTAATGTACTGTAAATTTCATTTAGTTTATTATCCCACAGTTCATAATTTCCTTCTATTTCATTTACTATGTCATTTGTTGACATGACATTTGTATGTTTTTCTTGGTTTTCTAGAGCCGCTAACTCATTTAAAACCTTACTTTTACCTACTGCTGACGAAGTTTCTTTTTTAGTCTGCTTCTCTTCTTTAGAAGTAGCATGCGTACTCATGTTATTTTCCTTAATGTTTTCGTGTTCTTGACTACTATTTTCTTTCGCTTCTTTTTCCTGCTTTTGCTCATCTAAATTATATGTAATAACCGATGTTTTTGCATCCACAGCTATTGATCTAGTATTTTCTTTAAAAATATATTTTTTGTCACCACTGTTTTCTTCTTTAACAAAATCGACATTCTTAAAGCCTCGAATTTTCAGAAACTCACTAGCTTCTTCCTTCGTAAGTTTTAAATCTCTCGGTGTATGCGATGACCATTTATCCATTAACCATTTTCCATCTTTATAAACGAAAATAAACTCCCATATCTCTGCTTCATTTCCCATATCATTTGAAGGTATAATCGTTTCAATCGTTAAATTTTTATCTTTCTGTGTATACGTTAATCTCATTTCTGGTTCAATATTAATAGGGAATGGCAACATATCTGTCTCTCTAGATCTATTAAATGTTTCAAGCGAATTAGGAAGCTGGTTCTCTACAAATTTTTCTGTAACTAATCCCTTAACTCCTTTTTTCGCTGTCGCCAAATCTCCAGGGTTATTTCGACTCCATCCATTTTCTTTTTCCATCTCACTAAATGCATTTGCTATTGCATCTACACTCTTTCTTACAATCTTTTTCGCTTCTTTTTCTGTCACTTCCGGCGCTTCATCAAGCTGTTCAATCGTTTCATTTGCTTGAGCTTTGATTTCACTTTTTTCACACCCTGTTACAACTAGCATACTAGCAGCGAAGCAAAATGACATGACTTTACTTAATTTCTTCATATACTCACATTCCTTATTCCTATTTATTCGTTACGCACCTTTATCTACAAGAACACATAACGACCTCTTATTATACCAATTATCACCATTTATTTATACAAAAAATATAATATTAGAATTGAAAGATTATAATATGCAAGTTTACATTACTGTATAAATTTTTTACATCCTCATTTTATATTTGTCTAGTTTTTTTGACACAAAACTCCCTCTTCTCTTTTATTGTCAATAAGTATATTGGCACAATTTTTGCTTTATTAAATATAAAAAGGAGGCATTAAAATGAATATAAGAATAACTAATATCCAAAAACAACTACATAAGTATGGAATTGACGGGTTACTTATTACAAAAAAAGAAAATCGTCAATATGCAACAGGCTTTACAGGTAGTGCTGGCGTCGTCTTAATCTCTGCGGATCAAGCTGTTTTCATAACAGATTTCCGCTATGTAGATCAAGCAAAATCACAAATACAAGATGCTGAAATTGTTATGCATAAAGGAAATTTAGAAAAAGAGATTGCACATCAAGTATCGAAATTAAACATTCAAAAACTTGGAATTGAAGAAAACAACATGACATTGCAACAATATAAAAACTTGCAAAAATACGTACATACGGAAATGATTCAAGTGTGCGAAATTATCGAAAGTATTCGTATCATTAAAGACACGCCTGAAATAGAAACAATGAAAATTGCAGCTCATATTGCGGACGAAGCATTTCACCACATTCTTACGTTTCTAAAACCGGGAATAAGTGAAAATGATGTACGAGATGAGTTAGAATTTTTCATGCGAAAAAAAGGAGCTACATCTTCATCATTTCAAATTATTGTAGCTTCTGGTGTTCGTTCTTCTCTTCCTCATGGCGTTGCATCAAATAAAATAATCGAGCGGAGCGACATCGTTACATTAGATTTCGGTGCACTTTACGACGGATACTGTTCCGATATAACACGTACTGTAGCAATCGGGGAACCATCAGAAGAATTTAAAAAGATATACAATATTGTACGAGAAGCATTAAAACGCGGGACTGAAGCGATTAAACCTGGAGAAACTGCAAAACGTATCGATGATATAACGAGAAACTACATTACTGAGCATGGATACGGTCAATATTTTGGACATTCTACTGGTCATGGTCTTGGATTAGAAATTCATGAACCTCTCCGCCTATCCCAAGAAAGTAAGGCTACTTTAGAAGAGGGTATGGTCGTTACAGTTGAACCAGGTATTTACATACCTAACTGGGGCGGTTGTAGAATTGAAGATGATATTGTCATTACAAAAGACGGATATGAAGTTATTACAAAATCAAATAGAGAACTAATTGTAATCCCTTGTTAATATTTTGAAATTTTCAACAGGATTTTTTCTCTGCACATAGAATGCCTTCTCTGGAGTATTCGTTTAAAGAGGGGGAATTGTAATTGAACTTTGTAATAGATAAAATCGATGGTTTACATCCTGAATTTTCCAAACTAGTTTCCATGATGAATTACGCTCGCTATACAACAATGCAAGCGGTGGAAGATTTAACAATGGAAGAACTTGATTATTTATATAATGAGGAAGCAAATTCAATCGGCATGCTATTATATCACATGGCTGCTGTTGAATTTTATTACCAGATTCATACTTTTGAAGACCGCGAACCAACGGAGGCCGAACTAGAAAGATGGTTACCTGGCCTCGAGTTAGAAGCTCTTGGACGTGAGAAAATAAAAGGAAACTCTATAGAATTTTATATTGATACATTACAAGAAGTACGTTCCAAAACAATTGAAACATTCCAATCGTTACCTGATGAATGGCTGTTTAAAACGACAGACTTTTGGTATGACAAACAAGCAAATAACTATTTTAAGTGGTTTCACGTATTTGAAGATGAAATCAATCATCGCGGACAAATTCGTTTAATTAAAAAGATGCAAAAAGCTCATTCAATAAAATGAGAAAGTGCCACCGAATAAGGTGGCACTTTTTTTATTCATTAGCAAATAACTTTTCATTTACTTTTTTAGCGACTAGCGCTACCACTATTAAAACACACATTAAATATAGTAATTTTGCAATAAATAACCAGCCTTGAAACATTACAATCCCATCTATTATTTCATTTCCCTTCAGTAACAAAAATGGAATCGTGCTAATTATAATAACAAACTCGATGCTGAAAATAATTTTCTTTTTTCGGCTGTATGCTTTCCACTCGTCCCAGCGATACATAGGAGCAAAAACCAACACCCCTATACATAATATAACTGGCACCCATGCACTGTTAAGAAATTGTCCTGAAATAACTGATAATAGCAAACAAACGAGCACACCATAATACCCAATTTTCTCTCTCATTCATACTCCACCATTCTACTTTTCCTTTAATATGTAACTTGTTATCCTTATAACAATTCTTAGAAAAACAACAACTACAATGACAATATAAAGCCCCTTCGCAGAAGACATCCACTCTTGAAAAATAGACATTTTTTCCATTTGCTTCTGCCCTTCAATTAAAATAAATCCTACGAAAAATGAGCAAACAACAATGGTACCTATCATAATTCCGATATTTTTCTTACTATATTGTTTCATATCATCCCAGTTATATAACAGTACAAAAACAAATCCGAAAACAGGTATAATACTGATCCATTCATTGTTTGTAAACAAGTTTAAAATGATTAATAGACTACAAGATATAACGAATCCCCAAAATCCAATTTTTTTGTGCATAAGCCCTCCTTTAATTCCATTTTTAGGATTAATTGTATTGTAACATCCATTTATCATTCTTACCATTACAGTACATGAAATTTTACTTTTTCTTTTTCCTATACTCACATACTTTCACCGCTTTCATACAATAAACTACACGAATGCCTAAAGGATGTGAATGTTATGGGAGTTGAATTAACGCTATTACACGCTCTCTATGTTATTTGTTTACTCACCATTATTACCTTTTTTATTTTCCGAAAGGATACGACGATTATTTGTATCGTTTTTATCTTTTTATTAGCATTAACAGCTACAAGTTCTATCCCTCTTGCCATTAGCGGTATTTTTCAAAGTTTCATTTACGCTATTACTGAACTTTTACCAACTATATTAATCATTTCCATTATCGTATCAATGAGCAATCTACTCGTTCATACCGGCATAAATGATACGATGATTTCACCATTTACAAAGATGATTCGTACCCCTACCCTCGCCTACTGGATTATCGGCCTTTTAATGATGACAATTTCTTTCTTCTTTTGGCCTTCTCCAGCTGTCGCCTTAATGGGGGCTATTTTATTACCCGTCGCTGTACGCGTTGGCCTTCCGCCAATTGGAGTTGCCATCGCTATGAACTTATTCGGACACGGCATCGCCTTATCTGGTGACTTCGTTATTCAAGGTGCACCAAAATTAACAGCGGACGCTGCTGGTCTTCCTGTTTCTAGCGTTGTTTCTGCCAGTGTTCCTCTCGTAATTGTTATGGGCATTGTGACAACTTCCGTCGCATTTTTCTTCTTACGAAAAGAATTTCATACAGGATTATCTTCTATACAAGAATCTATTCCATCAACTGCGTCTTCTAAAACGCTCACTTCATTATCTCCTCAGACAAAAAAATGGCTCGCTATTTGTATTCCGATCATATATGCCATCGATATCCTTTGCATGATTCAATTTAAACTACAAGGAAGCGACGCAACTGCACTTATCGGTGGGACCACTGTTATTATGATTATCATCATTTCTCTCATCGCTTACAAAGGAAATGGACTAAATAAAACGACCGATTATTTTATAGAAGGGCTCCAATTTGGCTTTAAAATCTTTGGTCCAGTTATTCCAATTGCTGCACTCTTTTATTTAGGAGATAGCGGTTTTGTAAAAATTATCGGAGACTATTTACCGAAAGGTTCACACGGAATCATTAACGACTTAGGAATCGCTTTGTCTCAAACTGTTCCTTTAAATCAATATGTATCGGCAGGGACATTAACTATCGTTGGTGTCATTACCGGCTTAGATGGATCTGGCTTTTCTGGTATATCACTTGCTGGTTCCATTGCCAATCTTTTCGGAACAGCACTTGGCCATGGAACAGCTACATTAACAGCACTCGGGCAAATTGCAGCTATATGGACCGGGGGCGGGACGTTAATTCCTTGGGCACTTATTCCTGCCGCTGCGATTTGTAAAGTCGATCCATTTGAACTTGCACGTCGAAACTTTTTACCAGTTGGGATTGGCTTAATTGTCACCACGATCGTTGCGATATTTATTCTATAGCGTAAGCAAGTTTTCTTTTGCTTACGCTTTTTGCTTGTAAAATTCATCATGAATTATCAGTTTTCAAGAGGGATTCGTTATTACTTAGCGAAATTATATTAGGAGAGTAATTATTTCAAAACGTTTACGAGAAACAGATTACTTCCATTAGAAAAGGGGACATAACTATGAATGAATTGATTTTCGTCTTATTAATTTGTCCATTACTTATCTTTATCATTTCTATTGTTGGAACCTGCAAGACAAAAACGTATTACGTCATGCCGATTGTAACGTTTGCTAGTTTTTTAATAATAGGTGTTATCGCCTTTACTCCGAAGTTTTTCTTTTGGGTTGGCATGTATAGCATCTTCTCATTTATTGTTTCTTATATGACGCTATTGTTTGTGAGAGGGTATGAAGTTGTGGAAAACGCTAAATAGTTGCTAGCAAGGGGATCGTCATATGATTTTCTTTAATATTGATGGAACTTTACATTGAATTTATATAAAAAAGACGACCGCGTTCCCCCGCAGTCGTCTTTTTTCGTGTTACGCTGTGATCCAAGCTTCGTTAGCTGGATCTTTACGCCACTCTTGTAATTTTTTCGTTTCAGCTTGTCCGATCATACCTTTTTCTGCTGCAACTTCAGTTAATGCACTGTAGTCGCTTAAAGAATATGATGCTACGTTAGCTGCTTCTAGTTTTTCTTTTCCTGCTTCAAGCTCGTATGTGAAGATTGATACGATTCCTAATACTTCACAGCCAGCTTCGCGAAGTGCTTCTACACATGTAATTGCACTACCGCCAGTTGAAATTAAGTCTTCTACTACTACTACTTTTTGACCTTTTTCAGCTTTTCCTTCAATTTGGTTCCCTTTACCGTGACCTTTTGCTTTACTACGTACGTAGCACATTGGTAAATCCATACGATCGCTTACCCATGCAGCGTGCGCAATACCAGCAGTTGCTGTTCCTGCAATAACTTCTACAGTTGGGAAGTGCTCTTTAATTAACTCTTCTAATCCAGCTGCAATTGCTTGACGTACTTTCGGATAAGATAAAGTTAAACGGTTATCACAATAAATTGGTGATTTCATACCTGAAGACCATGTGAATGGATCATTCGGTTGTAAAAATACTGCTCCAATTTCTAATAAATGCGATGCGATTTCTTTTTTCATACTGTTACACCTTCCCACTGTTGTTTTACTGTTTTATACGCTTCAAGCGGATTTTCTGCTTTTGTAATACTACGTCCAACTACGATATAGCTTGAGCCAAGTTCCCTCGCACGTTTCGGTGTTGCTACGCGCACCTGGTCATTTACATCATCGCTCGCAAGACGAATCCCCGGTGTTACTGTTACAAATTCATTTCCGCATACTTCACGTAGTTTTGGAACTTCAAGCGTTGAGCAAACAACGCCATCAAGTCCACTTTCTTTCGTTAGTTTTGCATAATGAGCAACCGCTTCTTCTAACGTTTTCTCAATGCCGATCTCTTTTTTCATCATAGCTTCCGAAGTGCTTGTTAGTTGTGTAACTGCAATACAAATCGGTCTCTCTTTTCCTTCTTGCTTACCTTCCTCTAATCCCTCAATCGCAGCTTTCATCATACTGCTTCCCCCAGCAGCATGAACATTTACCATATCAACATCTAGACTAGCTAGGCTACGCATAGCGCTTTTTACTGTATTTGGAATATCATGAAGTTTTAAATCTAGAAAAATCTTATGTCCTTTTTCTTTTAAGTACGTAATAATTGCAGGGCCTTCTTTGTAAAATAACTCCATACCAACTTTGACAAATAACTCTTCCCCTTCAAAGTGGCGCAAGAATTGTTCTACATCTTGTTTCCCTGGAAAATCTAGTGCAACGATTAACGACTGTGACATGTTTGCTTCCAGCTCCTTCCTTGACATTCCGAAATGTGATCAAATCCTAATTCATCTAGTAATGCTGGTAACTCTTCAATAATTGTCGGACATACGAACGGATCGATAAAGTTCGCTGTACCTACTGCAACTGCGCTTGCGCCAGCGTAGAAGAATTCGATTACATCTTCCGCTGTTTCAATGCCACCCATTCCGATAATTGGAATGTTAACCGCTTGGCTTACTTCATGTACCATACGAATTGCTACTGGCTTAATCGCAGGACCTGATAATCCGCCTGTACGGTTTGCTAAAATTGGTTTAGCTGTTTTTAAATCTAGACGCATACCAAGCAATGTATTAATCATCGTTAAACCATCTGCACCTGCATTTTCAATCGCTTTTGCAATTTCCACAATGTTTGCCACGTTCGGTGACAACTTCACGTATACAGGTACTTCAGAAACCTCTTTTACTCGCTTCGTTAAATCAGCAGCAATTTCAGGATTTGTACCAAAGGCGATACCACCTGTTTTTACGTTTGGACAAGAAATATTTAATTCCAGTGCATGGACATTAGGCGCTTTAGAAATTTCCTTTGCAACCGCTACGTAATCCTCAGCTTGTGAACCTGCAACGTTTGCAATGATTGGAAGGTCAAATTGTTCTAACCATGGTAATTCAGAATTCATTACTTTTTCTAATCCTGGGTTTTGAAGTCCGATTGCATTTAACATGCCGCCCGGTGTTTCAGCAACACGAGGCGTAGGATTTCCATAGCGTGGTTGTTCTGTCGTCGCTTTAATCATGATTGATCCTAGTACACTTAAATCGTAAAACTGTGCATATTCACGACCAAACCCAAAGCATCCAGATGCTGGTATAATTGGATTTTTTAATGATAATCCCGGTAATTCAACTTGCAATCTGTTCATAGTACAACCTCCCCGATTGGAAATACTGGTCCGTCGCTACACACCTTCTTGTAAGAATGTCCACTTGGATCTTCTTGTAAGTGGCATACACATGCGAAACAAGCTCCAATACCACAGCCCATACGTTCTTCTAATGAAATATAGGCTTTTTTCTCTTTGTAACGTCCTTCTAATGCACGAAGCATCGCTAACGGACCACATGAATAAAGAATATCAAAGTCAATTCCGTAATGATCAATTACATCTGTGACAAATCCTTTTGTACCGTGTGTACCGTCTACTGTCGCAACGTACGTATCACCAAGTTCTGCAAATTTTTCTTCATAGAAAACTACATCTTTCGTTTGAAAACCTAAGATGTGAATCACACGTACACCTTTTGCAACGAGGCGCTGTGATAATTCATAAAGTGGTGGTACACCAATCCCCCCGCCTACTAGTAAAGCTGTTTGACCAGCTTCTGCTTCTTCTACAGGAAAACCGTGTCCTAATGGTCCTAATACATCTACCATTTCACCTTGTTTTCTAGTTGCTAATGTTTTTGTCCCTTGTCCTTCCGCACGATATAGCATTGTAAATTCGTTCTTCTCTTGATCTACATTACAAATACTAATTGGGCGGCGCAGAAGGGGCGCAATGCCCTCTGCTACCTTAATGTGTACAAACTGCCCTGGTTCGTTCATTTGCTGTACTAAAGTTCCTTGAAGCACTAATTCGTAAATGTTCTTTGCGATTTCTTTTTGATTAACGACGATCATATTTTGCTTTTGCATCATGCATGTACCACCTCGTGACGCTTTGTTTGCGTAATTTCTTTCATTGAATGAGCTGAGAATGTCATAGATTCTAATACTCGTAAGATTGCTCTCGTTGTATCAAGTGATGTTAAGCAAGCTACACCATTTTCTACTGATTCACGGCGAATGCGGAAACCATCACGCGCTGGTTGTTTGCCTTTTGTTAATGTATTGATTACAAACTGTGCTTTTCCTTGGCGGATAATATCTAGTAAGTTGTAGTCCTCAGAATCAATTTTGTTTACAACTTGTACTGGGATATTTTGCTCTGTTAACGATTGTGCTGTTCCAGCTGTTGCTAATAAGTTATAGCCGATTTCATGGAAACGTTTTGCAATTTCCATCGCCTCTTCTTTATCTTTATCCGCTACAGTAATGATTACTGATCCGTGCGTTGGGATGTTAATTCCAGAAGCAACTAATCCTTTATATAATGCTTTTTCAAGCGTTAAATCTTTACCCATTACTTCCCCTGTTGATTTCATTTCAGGTCCTAATGTTGTATCCACTGAGCGTAATTTCGCGAATGAGAATACCGGAGCTTTTACATATACTTCTTTCTCTTCTGGGTGATAACCCGTTCCGTATCCTTGCTCTACTAGGTCTTGCCCTAGAATAACTTTCGTTGCAACGTTTGCCATTGGTACACCTGTAATTTTACTTAAGAATGGTACTGTACGGCTCGCACGTGGATTTACTTCAATTACGTACACTTGATTTTCGAATACGACAAACTGGATATTTAGTAATCCAACAATGTTTAATCCTTTTCCAAGTGCAATTGTATGTTCAATAATTTGTTCTTTTAATTTTTCAGATAAGCTTTGTGGTGGATATACTCCAATTGAGTCACCAGAGTGAACTCCAGCGCGTTCAATATGTTCCATAATACCTGGAATGAATACATTCTCACCGTCTGAAATTGCATCTACTTCAATTTCTTTACCGACCATGTAACGGTCGATTAATACTGGGTGATCTGCGTGAACTTTAACTGCATTTTTCATGTAGTGCAGTAGTTCTTCTTGACGATATACGATTTCCATCGCACGTCCACCTAGTACGTAAGATGGTCTTACTAACACTGGGTAACCAATTTCTTCTGCGATTGCTACCGCTTGTTCTACAGTCGTTGCTGTTTTACCAACTGGTTGTGGGATACCAAGTTTTGTTAAAGCAGCTTCGAATTTATCACGATCTTCTGCACGGTCTAAGTCTTCAAGTGATGTTCCTAAAATCTTCACACCATGTTCTTCTAATTTCGCCGCTAAGTTAATCGCCGTTTGTCCACCAAACTGAACGATAACACCTTCTGGCTTTTCTAAATCGATGATGTGCATTACATCTTCAATCGTTAATGGTTCAAAGTATAATTTGTCAGAAATACTGAAGTCTGTTGAAACAGTTTCTGGGTTATTGTTAATGATAATCGCTTCATATCCAGCTTCTTTAATTGCCCATACTGAGTGAACTGTTGCATAGTCAAACTCAACACCTTGACCAATGCGGATCGGACCAGATCCTAGAACTACTACACTCTTACGATCTGTTACAATTGATTCGTTCTCCTCAGCGTATGTGCTGTAGTAATACGGTGTTGCAGATTCAAACTCTGCCGCACAAGTATCTACCATTTTGAATACTGGCGTCATATTATTTTCTTTACGCATATCGTAAATTTCGCGCTCCGTTTTGTTCCAAGCTGCTGCGATGTAGTGATCGCTGAAGCCCATTTCTTTTGCGGTTTGTAGTACTTCCATATTTCCTACATTCGCTTTTACTTCGCGTTCCATATTTACGATATTTTCAACTTTTTGTAAGAAGAAGAAGTCCATTTCACACCATTCGTTAATCTCTTCTTTCGTTACACCTTGACGAATTGCTTCTGCTACGATAAACAGTCGCTCATCATCTGCTTTAATAATGCGTTTTTTCATTGTTTCTTTATCAAGTTCTTTTAAGTGGTCTAATTCTAAGTGATAAATGCCAAGCTCTAAAGAACGAACCGCTTTTAATAATGATTCTTCTAAGTTACGTCCGATTGACATAACCTCACCAGTTGCTTTCATCTGCGTTCCAAGTGTTCTGTTCGCTGATTCAAACTTATCAAATGGCCAGCGTGGAATTTTTGAAACAACATAGTCTAATGCTGGCTCGAAGCAAGCGTAAGTTTTTTGTGTTACTGGGTTTACGATTTCATCTAATGTTAAGCCGACTGCAATTTTCGCTGCTAATTTCGCAATTGGATATCCAGTTGCTTTAGATGCTAATGCAGATGAACGACTTACACGTGGGTTTACTTCGATTACATAGTATTGGAAGCTATATGGATCTAGTGCAAGCTGAACGTTACATCCACCTTCAATTCCTAGTGCACGAATAATTCGTAATGAAGTATTACGTAACATTTGGTATTCACGGTCGCTTAGCGTTTGGCTCGGTGCTACAACGATAGAATCACCTGTATGAACACCAACTGGATCGATGTTTTCCATGTTACATACTACAATCGCGTTATCATTTGAATCACGCATTACTTCATATTCAATTTCTTTACAACCAGCAATACTTTTCTCTAATAAACATTGTGTTACTGGGCTATGTTTTAAACCACTTGTTACGATTTCAATTAACTCTTCTTCGTTATGGCAAATTCCGCCGCCCGTTCCGCCTAATGTGAATGCTGGACGAACGATTACTGGATAACCAATTTCGTTTACAAAGCTATATGCTTCATCAAGGTTATGAATGATTTCACTTGGTGGTGTTGGTTCATTTAAATCTTGCATTAATGTACGGAATAAATCACGATCTTCCGCTTGCTCGATTGCTGACAATTTTGTTCCTAAAATTTCAACTCCGCACTCTTCAAGTACGCCTGATTTTGCAAGTTCAACAGCCATGTTTAAACCTGTTTGACCACCTAATGTTGGTAAGATTGCATCTGGACGTTCTTTACGAATGATTCGGCTTACGAATTCTAATGTTAAAGGCTCAATGTATACTTTATCTGCTGTTGCAGTATCGGTCATAATTGTTGCTGGGTTAGAGTTAACAAGGATTACTTTGTAACCTTCCTCTTTAAGAGATTGACAAGCTTGTGTACCAGAGTAGTCAAACTCCGCTGCTTGCCCAATTACAATTGGTCCTGATCCGATTACTAAAATTGTGTTAATGTCTAGGCGTTTTGGCATAACTCTTCCCCTTCTTTCTTGAAGTTTTCAATCATTGTTAAGAAATCTTCGAATAAATCATTTGCATCTTCTGGTCCCGCTGAAGCTTCTGGATGGTATTGTACTGTAAATGCTGGGAACTTCTTATGACGAAGACCTTCTACTGTGCCATCATTTAAAGCAACATGTGTAATTTCAAGTTCTGTATTTTCAACTGATTCTTCTTCTACTGCGTAACCATGGTTTTGAGATGTAATTGCTACTTTTCCAGTTGCAAGATTTTTTACTGGATGGTTTAACCCACGGTGGCCGAATTTTAACTTACTTGTATTCGCACCAGATGCTAGAGCGAACAATTGATGTCCTAGACAAATTCCGAATAAAGGAACTTTACCGATAATGTCTTTTAACATTTCAATTGCTTCTGGTACATCTTTTGGATCCCCAGGTCCGTTACTTAGCATAATCCCATCTGGGCTAAGGCGTAAAATTTCTTCAGCTGTTGTATTGTAAGGAACTACAATCACATCGCAATCACGTTTATTTAATTCTCTTAAAATACCATGTTTCATACCGAAGTCTACTAGTACAACGCGATGTCCGCGGCCTGGGCTTGGGTATGGATCTTTCGTTGATACGCGTTTCACATGATCTGTAAATACTGTCGCTTTTAATTGGCTCACGATGTATTCTACATCTGCATCCATATTACAAAGGCGTCCGCGTAATGTACCGTATTGACGAATTTTTCTCGTTAATTTTCTCGTATCAATCCCTGCTAATCCTGGGATGTTTCTTTCTTTTAAGTAGTCATTTAACGAAATTTCATTACGGAAGTTTGATGGGTGATCACAAATTTCGTTTACGATTAAACCATTTACAGATGGGTGAATCGATTCAAAATCGTCACGGTTGATGCCGTAGTTTCCGATTAATGGGTACGTGAATGTTACAATTTGACCGCAATATGATGGATCAGATAATGTTTCTTGATATCCAGTCATTCCTGTTGTAAATACAACCTCACCTGACTTTTCGATTTCTCCTCCGAAACCTGTTCCAATTAATACTGTTCCATCTTCTAAGATAAGTTGTCTTTTCATACTAATGCACTCTCCTTTTGCCATGCGATCTTACCACCAACGATTGTCATTACCGGCCATCCTTGGCATTTCCAACCTGCGAATGGTGTATTTTTTCCTTTTGATAAGAATGTTGTTGGGTCAATCTCTTCTTCTTGTTCTAAATCAATAATTGTAATATCAGCTGCTCTACCTTCTTTCAGGCGACCTGCTTCTAAGCCGAATGTATCAGCTGGCTTTTCTGTTAAGAATTGAATTAATTGTTCTAATGTAATAATTCCTTTTTTCACAAGGTTTGTGTATAAAAGCGGGAATGCTGTTTCAAAACCAGTAATTCCGAATGGTGCTCTTTCAATTCCTTGTGCTTTCTCTTCTGCTGTATGCGGTGCATGATCAGTTGCGATCATATCGATTGTTCCATCTAATAAACCTTCAATTAATGCTGCGTGATCTTCTTTTCCACGAAGCGGTGGGTTCATTTTAAAGTTAGGGTCAGCTGATGGGATATCATCTTCACATAACACTAGGTGATGAGGTGTTACTTCTGCTGTTACTTTAATTCCAGCGCGCTTTGCATCACGGATTACACGTACAGAGCCTTTCGTACTTACGTGACATACGTGATAGTGACAATCTGCCGCTTCAGCAAGCAGTATATCCCTTGCAATATGTACAGATTCACATACTGATGGGATACCGTTTAATCCGTGTTTCTCAGAAAACTTCCCTTCATGTACACAACCTTTATTAATAAGAGTATTCTCTTCACAGTGCGCAACTACTGCCATATTTAATTTCGCTGCACGTTTCATAGCAGCTAACATCATGCTAGCATCTTGTACGCCTACACCGTCATCAGTGAAAGCAAATGCTCCAAGTTCTTTTAACGTTTCGAAATCTGTCATTTCAGAACCCGCTTGACGTACTGTAATTGCTCCATATGGTAATACGTTAACATGCGCTTTTTCTTTAATACGATTTTGTAAGTCTTCCATATGTTCTCTGCAATCTGGTACTGGGCGTGTATTTGGCATTGCACAAATTGTAGTGAATCCACCTTTTGCCGCTGCTAGTGTACCTGTTTCAATTGTTTCTTTATGTTCACCACCTGGTTCACGAAGGTGTACGTGTACATCTACTAATCCAGGTGCAATTAACTTTCCGTTCACATCGATTACTTCAGCATTATCTGCCGTAATATTTTCTGCTACCTTAGCGATTTTACCGTCTTGTACGAGAAGATCCGTTGCTACGATTTTTCCTTCTTCATTCATATAACGACCATTTTTAAACAAGTAATTCATGTTTCATTCCTCCTAATACATTTGGTAAGGCGCGTTTTAGTACAGCCATTCTTACGTAAACTCCATTTTCCATTTGTTTAAATATGCGTGAACGCTCACACTCAACAAGTTCACTTGCAATTTCAACATCTCGGTTTACAGGAGCTGGATGCATAATAATGCTTCCTTCTTTCATACGCTGTTCTCTTTCCACTGTTAATCCGTGTTTCTCATGATACTCTTTCATAATGTCTGTTTCATAATGATCATGACGCTCATGTTGTACACGAAGTAACATCATTACATCCACTTCTGGAACAAGCTCATCTAATGGTTTGTATGTTCCAAATGTGTTGTCTTCATCTTTCCACTCTTCTGGACTTGCGAAGTAAATTGTTGCACCCAGTTTCGTTAATGCTTCTGCATTCGAACGTGCTACTCGGCTATGACGAACATCTCCTACTATCGCAATCTTCAATCCTTCAAATCTTCCAAACTCTTGTTTAATGGTAAGAAGGTCGAGTAAGCACTGCGTTGGGTGGTTCCCACATCCATCTCCAGCGTTTAAGATTGGAATATTCACCTGATCTTTTAGTTCATCGAAGTAGCGATCTTGCTCGTGGCGGATGACCACTGCTTTTGTTCCGATTGATTCTAGTGTTCTTATCGTATCGTATAATGTTTCTCCTTTTTGTACGCTAGATGCATCAGCTGAAAAGTTTAAAACATCAAGTCCTAATCTCTTCTCAGCAACTTCAAAGCTAAATCTTGTTCTCGTACTATTCTCAAAGAACAAGTTCGCAACAAAAGTTTGCTCTGTCGTTTTGCTTTCTTTCCCATTCGCAAAATCTTCTGCGTCTTTTAGGATTTCTGAAATTTCTACTTCGGATAATTCACTCATCGTTAACAAATGGCTCATCGTCATCCCTCATCTTTCTGATTTTTATGTTACCACTTTTGTATTTTTATAACAACCTCTGCATAAAAATACCCTAGTCGTGTGAGACTAGGGTGCAAGAAAGAAGCCACCCTTTTCGGTCTCACAGGACTGAATTAAAAGGTTATTATTATGAAGCAATCTGCTTAGATTGTTTTATTTGTTTCGTTTCCGGTAGTAGTAAATTTAGCAGTACACCTACAATTGCTGCTAGTGCCATTCCTTCTACTTGGAATGATTCTCCTACGTGAAGTACCGCTCCACCAATACCGATTACTAGTATTACTGATGCAATCATTAAGTTTCGTTTGTCACTTAAATCTGTTTTATCGTCTACCATCATACGTAATCCGCTTGATGCGATTACACCGAATAGTAAGATTGATACACCACCCATAACTGGTGTTGGTATCGAATGAATCAGTGCAGAAATCTTACCGATAAATCCGAACATGATTGCGAATACGGCTGAACCGATGAATAAGTATACACTGTACGCTCTTGTAATTGCTAGCACACCGATGTTTTCACCATACGTTGTATTCGGTGGTCCACCGATTAGTGATGCGATTAATGTTGCTACTCCATCACCGAAGATTGAACGGTGTAAACCAGGTTTTTCAATTAAATCTCTTTTAATAACATTTCCTAGTACAATTTGGTGTCCGATATGTTCTGAAATTGTTACTAGTGCAACTGGTACCATCAAGAGTACGATCTTCCATGAAAACTCTGGTGTGTATGTTACAAATGGTACTGTGAAATCTGGTACAACAAACCATTTTGCCTCAGCTACCGGCTTTAAGTCTACTAGCCCTTGGAAGTAAGCGAAAATATATCCGCCGATAATGCCAAGTAACACTGGTATGATACTGAAAAATCCTCTTCCGAATATTGAGCATATAATTGTAATTGCTAATGTTACTAATGCTACTGAAAAGTGTGTAAAGCTATATTTGCCATCCGCACCATTCATCGCCATGTTTACTGCTGTATGTGCTAAAGCTAGACCGATTACCATTACTACTGGACCAACTACGATTGGTGGTAGTAATTTCATAATCCACTTTGATCCTGATTTCTTAATTCCGATTGAGATTAAGATATACACAAGCCCTGCTAGCAACCCACCAAGCATTGCTACTCCCGGTCCACCTGCCGTTTTTGCTGTTATAATCGGTGCGATAAAGGCGAATGATGATCCTAGATAGGCAGGTACTTGACCTTTCGTTATAAGAAGAAACGCTAACGTTCCTAATCCACTTGATATTAATGCTACTGACGGATTCAATCCTGTTAAAAACGGAACAAGCACTGTTGATCCAAACATCGCGAACAAATGTTGTATACTTAAAAATAACCATTTTCCCGGTTTCGGTACTTCATTAACGTCTAACACTGGCTTTTGTTCCATTGTTACATCCTCCTTCAGTTTAAATCTTTGCAATAAAAAAACTCTTTGTGCCTGTGCACAAAGAGTCCTACACTTTCGTATGCCAAATTTGACATATGAAAGCCAAGACCCTTTGGCAGCCTCACAGGACTACATTTAAAAGGGCTTTACTTATCGTATATGCTTACTCGATCTTGTTGATCTGTCTCTTGCAAATCAACTTCGATACGCTCTTCACTTGATGTTGGAATGTTCTTTCCTACATAATCAGCGCGAATTGGTAGTTCACGATGACCTCTATCAACAAGAACCGCCAATTGGATTTGTGATGGTCTACCTAAATCCATCAGAGCATCCATTGCTGCTCGAACTGTTCTGCCTGTATATAATACATCATCTACAAGGATAACTTTTTTCTTCGTAATATCTACAGGGATATCAGAACCTTTTACAAGTGGTTCTTTATTTTTCGATTGTAGCGTTAAATCATCACGATATAACGTAATGTCTAGCTCTCCAACTTCTATTTCTTTTCCTTCAATTTGACCAATTCGTTCTGCCAAACGTTGTGCAATAAAAATTCCACGAGTTTTAATTCCGACAAGAACACAATTATCGACACCTTTATTTCGTTCCACGATTTCATGACTAATTCGTGTTAAAGCGCGGCGAATCATTTGGTCATCTAAAACGACAGCTTTCTCTTGCATGCTCTACACCTCCAAGCTTTTTTCTTGCGTGAGAGTAATGGTATAAAAAAAAGTCCTCTCAGCGTGTGCGAGAGGACTTTTGAAAAAGGGTATAGCATACCCTATGCATTTCAAACCGTTACCTTCTCAACCTCACGGGGCTGTGTTAAAGGATCATTATTTAACTGTTGTCAGTATCTCAGTTTTCTTATGATTTGTCAATACTATTTTCGTAAAATATTTAATGCGTCTTCAAACACTTCTGGAATCGGTGCCTCAAACTGAATATATTCACCAGTGCGAGGATGATCAAATCCTAAAATACCTGCATGAAGTGCTTGTCCGTTCATATCTAACGTTTTCTTTGGTCCATACTTTGGATCTCCTGCAAGTGGATAGCCAATATATTTCATATGAACACGAATTTGATGTGTACGCCCTGTTTCTAAGCGACATTCTACAAGTGTGAAATCTTTGAATCGCTCTAACACTTGGAAATGCGTAACAGCATGCTTACCATTTTCATCAACCGTCATACTTTGACGTTCTTTCTTATCACGAGCAATCGGAGCATCAATCGTTCCCTTATCGTGCGGAATGACACCGTGTACAATCGCTTTGTAACGTCTCGTTACTGTTTTTGCTACAAGTTGATTTACAAGTGATTCGTGTGCCATATCATTTTTAGCAACCATTAATAGACCTGACGTATCCTTATCAATACGATGCACGATACCTGGACGCATCACACCATTAATGCCTGATAAGTCTGTACAATGGTGCATAAGACCGTTCACAAGTGTACCACTTGTATGACCTGGTGCTGGATGTACAACCATACCACGCGGCTTATTAACAACAAGTACATCTGCATCTTCATAATAAATTTCTAAGTTCATATCTTCTGGCTGAATATCTAACTCTTCTGGCTCAGGAATCGTCACTGTAATTTCATCATTTTCTCTAACTTTATAATTCCCTTTTACAGCTTTTCCATTAACTGTAACAACGTCATCTTTAATCCATTGTTGTACTTGTGTACGTGACCATTCATTATTTATTCCTGCAACGAATTTATCAATTCGCTCATTTTTTTGTTCTTCTGCAACTGTTACTTGTACTACTTCACTCATTCAATTACTCCTTCGTTTTCTTGCCTTCTAATAATGTTTGAATAATAATTAATACAACACCAATACATAATGCTGAATCAGCGATATTGAATACTGGATAGTTGTACGAGAAAATATACACGTGAATGAAATCCACTACTTCTTGTCTAAATACACGATCAATAAAATTACCAATTGCTCCGCCTAAAATTAGACCTAATGAAATTCCTAGAAGCTTGTCTGTTTTTGCATATTTTTTCATATAAAATACGATAAATGCTACAAAAACGACTGTAATAATGTAGAAAAACCACATTTTATTTTCTAAAATGCCCCAGGCAGCTCCTCTATTTCGATGTGATGTTATGTATAATACATTATCGATAATCGGAATGCTCGTACCCAATTCCATGTTCTTTACAATTAGCCATTTCGATATTTGATCGATGGCAATGACAAATAACGCTATTACATAATATATCATTTTCATTTCCCCCACAAAGACAGTGTACCTCAAAATTTTAGCATAGCTGCAACCTTTTCACAATGAACCTTTATAGAAGAATAAAATAAATAAAAAAAAGGTAATATAATATCGTTGTGCCCATTCATACATTTACTTTTTCATAGAAAAATTCATGAATGGTACGTGCAGTCGGCATCGTTTTCATTTGTTTTACCGACATTACTCTCCCTGTTTCTTCACAAATACCATACATATCTATTTCCATTTTAAATAATGCACGTTCTACATCTTTTAAATCCTCTTTTATATCATGTAATAATAGTTTTTTCTTTATCTCTTCCTTCATTTCATACCCAAGCTCTTCGCTAAACTCTGTATTATATTTGTACATAACCTCTTTAGCTAGCCTCTCTTGTAACTCTTTTCGCATCAATTGCAATTCTTCTTTGATTTCCATATACATTTCATTCACGTGTACATTCCTCCCAGTTGCAATGTACGATTAGTGTGTCCGAAATTTATATGCTTACCTCTCACACATTTTTCCTTCATAGGAAAGAGAGTGAAAGTTATTTCAATATACTGTTAACCAAAAAATGACTGCACTTTACGTGCAGTCACCCCTTATTATTTTACATAATTTTCTTTAACAACCGTTGCACAACGCTCACATAATGTTTCATGTTCAGCATCTTTACCAATTGTTTCTGAAACTACCCAACAGCGTTCACATGTTTCACCAGTTGCTTGAGCAACAACAACCGCTGTATGTTCATACTTCGGTGCATCTGCTGGCGCTTCTTCCATCATGCCACCAAGTTTGTACTCAGAAACGATGAATAATTGCTTTAAGTCTTCGTTAATAGACTCTAACATAGCTTTCATTTCTGCAGTTGGATATAGCGTAATGCTTGCATTTAATGACTTACCGATTACCTTTTCATTACGAGCCACTTCTAACGCTTTTAATACGTCATCACGCAATGTCATAAATGCATCCCATTTTGTTTTTAATGCTTCTGCACCATCTAATTGTACAGCTTCTGGCATATCAGTTAATTGTACACTTTCTTCTGTTACACCCGGAATGTATGGCCATACTTCATCAGCTGTATGCGGTAAGATTGGTGTTACAAGTTTCGTCAATGCAACAAGAACATCATATAATACAGTTTGAATTGCACGACGATCTTCATGGTTCGCACCTTCAATGTATAAAATGTCTTTTGCAAAGTCTAAGTAGAATGAACTTAAATCAATTGTACAGAAGTTATGAATTGCATGATATACAGCAGCGAAGTCGTATGTCTCATATGCTTCTTTTACTTTTGTAATTAAGTCATTTAATTTCACTAACATGTAACGATCTACTTCACGAAGTTCAGCTACAGCTACTGTATTTTCACTTGGCTTAAAGTCGTCTAAGTTTCCTAATAAGAAACGGAATGTGTTACGGATTTTACGATACACTTCTGCTACTTGTTTTAAAATATCATCCGAAATACGTACATCAGATTGATAGTCAACAGAAGATACCCATAATCGTAAAATATCTCCGCCTAATTGATCCATAATTTTCTTCGGTACGACGATGTTTCCAATCGACTTACTCATTTTACGTCCTTCACCATCTAATACGAAACCATGGCTTAGTACGCCTTTATATGGCGCTTTTCCTGTTACAGCAACTGCTGTCGATAATGAAGAGTTAAACCAACCACGATATTGGTCAGATCCTTCTAAATATAAATCTGCTGGACGTTGTAAGTCATCGCGCTCTTCTAATACCGCTTGGTGAGAAGAACCTGAGTCGAACCATACATCCATGATGTCTGTTTCTTTACGGAATTCACCATTTGGGCTACCTGGATGTGTAAATCCTTCTGGTAATAGATCTTTCGCTTCACGCTCAAACCATACGTTAGAACCGTGTTCACGGAATAAATCAGCTACATGGTTAATTGTTTCATCCGTAATGATTGGATCACCATTCTCAGCATAGAATACAGGAATTGGCACACCCCATGCACGTTGACGAGAAATACACCAGTCACCACGGTCACGAACCATGTTATGAAGACGAGTTTCGCCCCATGCTGGTACCCATTTTGTTTCCGCAACAGCTTCTAATAACTCTTTACGGAATGCTTCAATAGATGCAAACCACTGTGCTGTTGCACGGAAAATAATAGGTTTTTTCGTTCTCCAATCATGTGGATATGAATGCGTAATGAATGTTAGCTTCAGTAATGCGCCTACTTCTTCTAATTTTTCTGTAATTGGCTTGTTAGCTTTATCATAGAATAAGCCTTCAAATCCAGGTGCTTCCTCTGTTAATACACCTTTATCATCAACTGGGCAAAGTACTTCTAAGCCATACTTTTTACCAACAATAAAGTCATCTTCCCCGTGTCCTGGTGCTGTATGAACACAACCTGTACCTGCATCTGTTGTTACGTGATCTCCTAGCATAACTAATGAATCACGATCGTAGAATGGATGCTTCGCAACTGTATACTCAAGCTCGCTACCTTTTACTGTTTTCACAACTTCAGCGTTTTCCCACTCTAACGTTTTTGCAACTGTCTCAAATAGTTCAGAAGCAATAATATATTTTTCATCATTTACTTTTACAATAGCGTATTCAAGTTCTGGGTGAACAGAAATACCTAAGTTTGCAGGCAACGTCCAAGGCGTTGTTGTCCAGATGATGTATTTCTCATCACCTTCTAATACGTTCTTTCCATCTTTTACAGGGAATGCTACGTAAATAGATGCAGATTTTTTATCTTGGTATTCAATTTCAGCTTCCGCTAAAGCTGATTCACTCGTTGGTGACCAATAAACTGGTTTTTGTCCTTTATAGATATAACCTTTTTTCGCCATATCACCAAACACTTTAATTTGTTGTGCTTCATAAGCTGGCTCTAAAGTAATGTATGGGTTATCCCAATCAGCACGTACACCTAAACGCTTAAATTGCTCACGCTGACGTTCTACTTGTTCATATGCATACTCTGCACATAACTTACGGAACTCAGCAACTGTCATTTCTTTACGCTTTACACCTTTATTTGTTAAAGCTTGTTCAATTGGTAAACCGTGTGTATCCCAACCTGGGACATATGGTGCACAGAAACCAGTCATTGATTTATAACGAACGATAAAGTCTTTTAATACTTTATTTAATGCATGTCCCATATGAATGTCACCATTCGCATATGGAGGTCCATCATGCAGTACAAATAAAGGACGACCTTTCGTATGTTCTTGTACCTTTTCATAAATATTCATTTCCGCCCACTTTTCTTGCATTGCAGGCTCACGTTTTGGTAAATTCCCACGCATCGGGAACTCTGTTTTTGGCATTAGTAATGTATTTTTGTACTCCATGCTCAATTCCTCCTTACATGTATAAAAGAAAGACCTAAAAAACGGAATAAAAAAGAGACTTTCTCATCCCAAAAAGGGACGAGAAAGTCTCCCGCGGTACCACCCTAGTAGATCCTATACGTATGTATACAATCCTCTTTATATTCTTAACGCGAATATACGCCTACGCTTACTCTATTTGTTCAGCGCGGAACTCCAGGGTGATATTCCCATTATCTCCTTATCCTGAGCTTACACCATCCTCAGTTCGCTATATAAGGTATGAAAAAGGTACTTATCCCTATCTTCGTTTTTCTTAATAAATATGTTGTTTAAAATTATATGTAATAATGAGAAAAACGTCAAGCTTACACTGTTTCTTCTTTTTTCAACAGCTCGTCTACTTCGTCTTCTAACTCAATTAGTTTATCCCAATCATCGTTGTTTAACATTTCAAGCTGTGTTTCTAATAACATACGGAAACGAGTGCGGAATACTTTCGCTTGTTTCTTTAGCTCTTCAATATCAAAAGCAACTTTTCTTGATTTTACTAAAGCTTCGTTAATAATACGGTCTGCATTCTTTTCAGCTTCACGTACAATTAATTTTGCTTCTTTTTGCGCATTACGTTTTACTTCTTCCGCTGCTTCTTGTGCAACAACGATAGATTTGTTTAACGTATCTTCAATATTAGAGAAATGATCTAACTTCCCTTCTAATTGCGCAACTTGTTCTTCTAAAGCTTTTTTCTCACGAATGACTAATTCATAATCTTTGATAATTTGATCAAGAAACTCATTTACTTGATCCTCATCATAGCCACGGAATCCGCGACCAAATTCTTTGTTATGAATATCTAATGGTGTTAACGGCACAACGCCACCTCCAAGTAGTTATCTAAATTTCCTCTTTCAATTATATCTTTTCTTCGACAAAATAGGAGGATTTCCTTCTAAAAAACCAATCATTTTAGTATACCATACAAAATTCTCCATTTGTCGCGCTTTGTTCTACCTTCTACAGAAAACAATTTACTGCGTCCATGTCCTCTCACTGAAAAAACATCTCCTGGATAACATTCATAAGAGGTTTGCTCCACTGTTTTCCAATTCACTTTTACTAAACCATTTTTTATGAAAGGTTGTACTTTTTGCCTAGATATATGTAACATTTCAGCTAACATAACATCTAAACGAAGTGAAGAAACTGTTCCGGATTTCTCCCCCCACGTTTCTTGTATCTGTAGAATTTTTTCCCCTTGCACTGGTGATAAGGAGACTTTCACTTTTCCTATAGATTGTAAGTTCATCTCAATATAAGATACAACTTCTTTCGCGACTACAATTTGGGCACGATCTTCTTGAAGCAAAATATCACCACATTTTTCTCTCGTTAAACCGAGAGACATAAATGTACCTAATATTTGCCTATGCTCTAGCGTATAAAACTTGGAAGGATAGTCAATTTCCAATACTTCTACTTGAAATTCCTCTTCATTTACTACTAGATAGTCCGGATAAATGAGTGCTCTTTTGCGCTCTGCTTGAGACGTTGCACCATCAAACTGTACAGCAACATCTCCTTGTCCTATTACCATCGTGACAATTTGTTGTTGTCTTGGATCAAGAAAGTCTGTTAACTTCACTTGATGGTACTCCGCTGCTCGCTTCCACTCTAACACTTTATCCACAAAGACCACTTCATCAGGTCTAAAATGCTCGTAGATGCTCATACATATAACCTCTTACTATAAGAAATAGCCGAATAAACTTACCAAGCCATTTGTCGCAAGTCTTAAAGCAAAGATCGCAACGAGTGGCGAAATATCAATCATACCAAGCGGCGGAATAAATCTGCGAAATGGTTCTAAATATGGTTCACAAATACGCGCAAGAAACTCTCCGAAAGTTGATTCCTTTGCACCTGGGAACCATGATAGGAGAATGTAAATAATAAGTGCCCACGAGTAAATCTCGATAGCATAAACTAAAAGTCTTAAAACGGTTTCCATGGCGTATTACCACCTCTTTATATTTGTATCTTCTTCTTCACCGAATAACTCTGAAATTGCACCAACAATATCTACATTTTCAGGCGTACACATAAATGTTTTCGGTCCTATTTTTTGAATGTCCCCGCCTATAGCGTATACAGTACCACTTAAAAAGTCAACGATACGTACAGCCTGATCCGTAGACATTCGTTGTAAATTAATCACAACAGCTCGTCTACCTTTTAAATGGTCCGCAATTCCTTGCGCTTCCGAATATGTGCGTGGTTCTAATAAAACAACTTTTGAAGATTGCTTCGCTGTTTCAATGCTCACAACATTTTGTTTCGTTTGCGCTTTTGGAAACGTAACATCTTGTTGTTCTGGCGGATCTTGCTGCTTCTTCATGTCTGTTTGCTCCTTTTCATAACTATATTGAGCTGCTTCTTTTTCTTCAGGTGTATCAAAAAAGAAGTATTTTACTTTTGACCAACTCATAATAAGATTCTCCTTCCTTTTACGCTTTTCCTACTAAAATCGTCCCCAAACGAATGTATGTAGCACCTTCTTCAATTGCAATGGTGTAATCATTAGACATTCCCATTGATAATTCTTTACATGGCGCATGTAACAATTCTAACTCCTGCACCTCTGTTTGTAGCATACGTAATGTCTTAAAACAGCGTCTGATTTCTTTCTCTTCTTCTGTAAATGGAGCCATTGTCATTAGTCCAACCACTTCAATCTTATCCAATTCTTGCAAACTTTGAATAAAAGAAACGGTTTCTTCTATTGCCAATCCTTGCTTTGATTCTTCAGATGATGTTTTCACTTGAATAAAACATTTCACTTTCTTATCCGCACGTTTTTGAATTTCTTTTGCAAGTGAAAGACGATCTAATGAATGTAAATAATCGATTTCATTAATGATTTCTTTTACTTTTCTCGTTTGTAATGATCCAATAAAATGCCAATTCACTTTTGAACCGAAATGTTCGTACTTCTGTAAGAAACCTTCATTTCTATTTTCACCTAAATCGATAATTCCTGCTTCAATTACTTCGTTTGTTTTTTCAATTCCTACCGTTTTTGTAACCGCAACGAGTTTAATATCTTGCAACGAACGTCCTGCTCGTGCGCAAGATTGTTTAATTGATTCATTTACAGTTGTTAAATTTGTTTGTACTGTCACTTGCTTTCTTCCTCCTTAAAACCTATGAAACTCAACATTCTCCCCGTCTTACCTTGATCACGACGATGAGAGAAAAAGAGTTGCTCTTCACAGCTTGTACAAAGAGATGACATTACAATATTCTCTTCTTTTATGCCTACTTGTAAACATAGTATACGATTAATTTCTTTTAAATTAATTGCATACTGTCCGTCAGAAATTTTTTTATAAGGGACAGAACCGTTTACTACTTGCTCTGCTGCTGTTAGCACTCGATCATCAACAACGTAACAACAAGATCCAATTGCTGGTCCAATCGCAACATGAATTTCATCACTTGAAATCCCTTCTGCATTCCATTTTTGAATCATTTCTTTTGCAATCTCTTTTACAGTCCCTTTCCATCCAGCATGCGCAAGTCCTATCATACCATGTGATGGTGCATAAAAATAGAGTGGAACACAATCCGCGTAACAAGATGTTAGAAGAACATCATTATTAGTCGTATAAATGCCATCTGTTTTTGAAATGCCGTCTTCATATGAATAAACGCCACTTCCTTTTTCCTGTTCTCCTACTTTTTCAACATGATGATCATGAACTTGTTCAGAGCAAATCCAGTTTTCTAATGGTTTTTGTAACTTATTTGCTAAAATGCGTCTATTTTCATGAACGTTCTCCGCAATATCATTCACATGTAATCCTAAATTCATCGCATGAAAGGAGCCCGTACTTACCCCACCATCTTTTGTCGTAAATCCAGCAGTAATGTTCCCAAGTTCTTTCCACGCTTGTAAATACAGTATACCGTCCACATATTTAAATGGCTCTCTCATAATAGCGGCTCCTTTTAATTAAAATAACATAAAAAAGCATGGTACTTCCTGTCTATTTTACCATACTTTTATTTTTTCATAATCCTAACAGAAAAAAAAGAGGAATTTGTAATATTCTTTATGAAATTGTCGGTGTTTGTATTGATTCTGTTACAGAATTAACAGGATTTACTCTAACAAGTATGACATCTTCCCCAATTTTCACAATTTCTTTCCAAGGAATTACAATTTCTATATCTTTCCCAAAGATCCCTAACATACGTGCCTGTTTGGAAATAATAATAGACTCGATTTTTCCTGTGTTCATATCGATTTCGATATCTCCAATATTACCCAGCCTTTTTCCGTCTGAAACATTTATTATATCTTTCATCTGTAATTCCGAAATTCGTATCACTTTCATCCTCTCCCTTATATATGACGAATCGAAAAAACATTGTTTCTCAAATGAACAGGAAGCATCCTCTTGCCAACCTCATATTATTTTCATTATATGAACACAGCTCCCCTACTATGAACGCAAACAAACTATATGACATATAAAAAGGTCTCACCATAAATGGTGAAACCTTATCCTTGAATCGTCTTATTCATTTGTTTAATAGCTGATTTCTCTAAACGTGACACTTGCGCTTGAGAAATCCCAATTTCTTCTGCAACTTCCATTTGTGTTTTTCCTTGGAAGAAACGTTTTCGAATAATCATTTTCTCACGATCATTTAAACGCTTCATTCCTTCTTTTAGAGCTAACTCTTCAACCCACTGCTCGTCCTTTTGTTTTTCATCACTTAACTGATCCATAACAAAGATAGGATCTCCCCCATCGTTATAAATCGGCTCAAATAATGAAACTGGATCTTGAATTGCATCTAAAGCAAAAACAATTTCTTCATGAGTCACTTCAAGCACTTTTGCAATATCCATTGCTGTCGGTTCTTTTGAATTTTCTGCAATCAACTTTTCTCTTACTTGTAACGCTTTATACGCAATATCTCGTAAGGAGCGAGATACGCGAATCGGATTGTTATCACGCAAATATCTGCGTATTTCCCCAATAATCATCGGCACAGCATACGTTGAAAATTTTACATTTTGGCCTAAATCAAAGTTATCAATGGATTTCATAAGTCCGATACAACCAACTTGAAATAAATCGTCAACATATTCTCCTCTGTTATTAAATCTTTGGATGACGCTCAGTACAAGACGTAAGTTTCCATTCACTAATTTCTCTCTTGCGCTTATCTCTCCACTTTGCATTTCACGAAATAATTTACGCATTTCATCATTTTTTAGTACGGGAAGTTTAGCTGTATCAACACCGCAAATTTCTACTTTGTTTCTCGTCAAAGTGTTCCCTCCTATCGGGAGTTGCTGTACAGTGTAAAGTATTTCCTTTGAAGGGGATTTTATGCATGCGGTTTTCTCTTCATTTTTCATTTTAGTTGTCCTTCCTCATACAACTAAATAGAATAAGACCAGCCTAGATAACGGCTGGCCTTACTCTTTACACCATTTTATTAAATTCTTTTCGTAATCTTTTTATGATTCTTTTTTCTAAACGCGAAATGTATGACTGTGAAATCCCAAGCATATCCGCTACATCTTTTTGCGTCTTTTCCTCTCCTCCAGCAAGCCCAAACCGAAGTTCCATAATTTGTTTTTCACGATCATTTAATTGATGTAATGCTTTCATTAGAAGATGACGATCCACAGTCGCTTCTAAATCTTTTGTAATAATATCATCGTCTGTACCTAATACATCTGATAATAAAAGTTCGTTTCCATCCCAATCGATGTTAAGCGGTTCATCAAAAGAAACTTCTGAACGATTTTTATTATTCCTGCGCAAATGCATTAAAATTTCATTTTCGATACAACGTGAGGCATATGTTGCTAATTTTATTTTCTTTTCTGGATTAAATGTATTTACCGCTTTAATAAGACCAATTGTTCCAATGCTAATCAAATCTTCAATATTTATCCCTGTATTTTCAAATTTTCTTGCTATATATACGACTAGCCGTAAGTTGCGTTCAATCAGTAACGATCTTGCCGCCTGATCTCCTTTTGGCAATTTATTTAAAAGAACTTCCTCTTCTTCTTTCGTTAACGGCGGTGGTAACGCTTCACTTCCACCAATGTAATAAATTTCATCGGTCTTAATTCCTAATTTCAGCAATACTTTATACCAAAGGTATACTAAATAAAATTTTAATTTCATCATATTATCCCGCCTCCCATTATTAAGCAATTACCATTTTTTGCGAAATTAACATTTTCGGATGCACAATACATTGATACTCTCCATTGGTTGATAACTGTTGTGTATTTAATCCAATCAATACTTTGTTCACAACGATAGAACTTCCTTCATGATAAATTTGTACACTATCTGGCTTAATTGCCCATAAAAATTGACTTTCTACTCCCACTGCTCGGAAAGGAATTAAGCGTAATTTTGTCGCCCACCCAGAATCATTTTCTGGTATTTGAGGAATTTCTGTTTTGGAATAAATTTGTTCTGTTAACCAAGCCGGCAAACAATGTTCTAACGATGAAATATGCATAATCATAACAGGTGTTTTCGTTAACGGGTCGTAAAGTTGATTTCCACTATCAATTAAGCCTGCAAGTTCTAGCTCCTCTTCAGCTAATTGAACTTTCAATTTCACAATTTGATCATAGTGTATTTTTGTAACCTCTACGCTTTCAATCCGCTTTTTAGAAAAATAATAAATGACTGGAAAACCAAAAATAACAAACAACCAGCTAATTGGGTCACCGTAAGAAATTGATTGAGATTGAACCAACCCATTTACCATTTCATTCGTTTGCAAAAAGAAATGAGTGCCCATTAACCCTCCGCCAACCATAAAGGTTACAAAGTAAAAAGTAAAAACAGTTTGTGCATAATTTCTAAATGTTGTAAACCCAAATGCTGTATACACAATAAGTAACGAGTACAGTAGTTTCATAATTGGATGTGTCATCACAGAAGCAAAAGGAGTAAAGGCAAAAATAACAATGGTTGAACCTATCAATGCCCCTAACACAAGCCTCCATCTTTTGATCTTCTTTTTTAACACGGTAGCTGTTAATAAAAGTAAAAGAAAATCAATGCAGGCGTTTAACAACCAAACAACGTCGGCGTAAACAACCAAACAATTCACCTCTTTTTTTAAGTTGAGACTAGTATAATGCATATCCAATAGGAAAGTGTGTCAATTTGCGGAGGTGTTTTTTTGTTATTTTGTGCTTTCTAGACATAATCTGTCGGTAAAAAATAAAAGTATATGTTTCATAGAATGCTATCTTTTTTTCAAACTTTAATCAGTGGGGGTTTTCTTCATCCCCCCACTGATTATTAGTTGAACCAATTGGGCTACCCAGCAAAAAGCGGAATAAATTACAATAAAAAAAGACCTGCTTAGCAGATCTTTTCCCTGTATAAAACAAAAAAGGAGCATAAATGCTCCTTTTCTTTTATCGTCTACGACGATTACGTAAGAATGCTGGAATATCGATATCATCTGAATCTGAATGACGCTCATGTACAACCGGCTCTTCACGCTTCATTTCACGTTTTACTTCACGTTGTTTTGGTGGTTGAGCTACTGGCTGTTGCTGTTGTTGCGTGTGATTCACATTCGGACGGATAATTGGTTTTGGTGGTTGAGTTGCAATTGTATCATCAAAACCAGTTGCAATTACAGTTACAACGATATCATCTTTTAATCCTTCATTAATAACCGAACCGAAGATCATATTTACTTCTGGATCTGAAGCTGAAGCTACAATGTCTGCCGCTTCTTGTACTTCATATAAGCTTAAGTTAGCTCCACCCGTAATGTTCATGATAACACCTTGAGCTCCATCAATAGATGTTTCTAATAATGGACTAGAAATCGCTTTTTTCGCAGCTTCAGCAGCACGATTTTCTCCATTACCAGAACCAATACCCATTAAAGCAGAACCTCTATTAGACATAATTGTCTTTACGTCTGCGAAGTCTAAGTTAATTAAACCTGGTGTTGCAATTAAATCAGAAATACCTTGAACACCTTGACGTAATACGTTATCTGCTTCACGGAATGCCTCTAACATTGGCGTGTTTTTATCAACAATCTCTAATAAGCGATCGTTTGGAATTACAATAAGTGTATCTACATTTTCTTTAAATGCCGCAATACCAGATGCCGCTTGTGTTGCACGCTTACGTCCTTCAAATGTAAATGGTCGTGTTACAACACCAACTGTTAATGCACCTAATTCTTTTGCCACTTGAGCAACAACTGGAGCTGCACCAGTTCCAGTTCCGCCGCCCATACCAGCAGTTACGAATACCATATCAGCACCACGAAGTGCTTCTTGGATCTGTTCTTTACTTTCTTCTGCTGCTTTTTTCCCTACTTCAGGGTTTGCACCTGCACCAAGTCCACGTGTTAATTTTCCACCAATTTGCATTTTCGTTTCAGCTTTTGATAGATTTAATGCTTGTGCATCAGTATTTACAGCGATAAAGTCTACACCTTGTACACCGTGTTCAATCATACGGTTTACAGCATTGTTTCCGCCACCGCCGACACCGATAACTTTTATATTCGCTAATTGATCTTGAGTAGTATCAAACTCTAACATGTCGAAATCCCCCTAGAACCTCATTTTTCGTGTCCAATTTTAATCCCATAAATAACGGAATACACGTTTTACTTTTGACATCATACGGTCATCATTTTGATTATTATTGTTTTGATTACGCGTTTTTTGTTTCGCAGGTTGCTGTTGTACCGGCGTTGGAGCTGGTGCTGGTACTGGTTCAAAATGCTCTTGTTTTTCCTGCACATTTTTCCCACGCAACTTAGCTTTTTGATAAGAATGTTTAATTAATCCTACTCCACTTGTATATTGGGGCTCACGCACGCCAATATAATCAGGAGTTGCTATACGAACATTTTCATGTAAAATATCATATGCAAGATCAAGAACACCTGGCATAGAAGCAATTCCACCAGTTAGTACATAACCAGAAGCTACTTGCTTTACTCCTAACTTACGCACTTCATCTTGAACAAACATTAAAATTTCCTCTACACGAGCCTCTATTATATCCGATAATTCCAACTGAGAATATTGTTCTGTTTGATCGCTTCCCATAATAGGAACCGTAAACATCTCTTCTTCCGACGCTGTATCATAAAAAGCATGTCCATATTTCAACTTAATTTGATCTGCATTTTCTGTTGAAGTTTTCAACCCAATCGCAATATCTTTCGTTATATGGTCTCCACCTAATGGTAATACGCTCGTTGCTTGTAACTCTCCATCTTTAAAAATAGATAAAGTTGTAGATCCTCCCCCCATATCAACAAGGGCTACTCCTCTATTTTTTTCATCTGAAGATATAGCAACTGTTGCAGCCGCTAAAGGTTGAAGACAAATATCAACAATTTCAAGACCTGCTTTTTCTACACAACGAAGTAGGTTATGTAGTAAAGTTCTCGAGCCTGTAATAAGTGTACCTTCCATTTCTAATCTTACACCGATCATCCCGCGCGGATCGTTAATCTCGTCAAGACCGTCTACAATGAACTGTCGAGGTACCACATCAATAAACTCACGTTCTGGAGCAATTGACACAACTTGTGCTGCATCTAGAACGCGTAAGACATCTTCATTCCCGATTTCACGATCTTCATTTGAAACAGCGACTACTCCGTGACACGGAAGTAGCTGTACCTGGTTTGCATTGACACCTACTACAACTTGCTCAATGTGGATTCCCACCATGCGCTCAGCTTGTTCAATTGCTTTTTTAATTGATCGAACAGTCTCGTCTATATCAACTATCGATCCCTTCTTTAAACCATTTGATTTTACATTTCCAACACCAATAATGTTTAAGCTGTCATTAACCATTTCACCAATGATGACTTTAACATTGGATGTACCGATGTCAAGACTAACATATATTTCATTGCTGTTCATTCTTTGGCACCTCCTTCTTTATTTATACCATACAACTCAATATATGGAACAACAATCGCAACTTTACTATTTATAAGAAAAATATTCAACGTCTTTATACGTTTCCCTTTTTTAACCCTATATTTTTCTTATTTTTATTTAACATTCATTTAAGAATATTGCAGTAAACTATGAATAACTGCTTATCTTGAAATAATTCTATTTCAAGTGTAAAGATTACCGCCAAGTATAAGTCTACACTAAGATGTACTCATAGAAAAGTGAAACTTGTACCAATCCTAGTATGAATCTAAGAATTTTTACATATTTTTCATCAAATGAACCATTCTTGTAAATTCCTATGCACCAAGCAGAACATTCGTTTCGTTTTTTCTACAATAACGTAGTGAAAACTATCATTCTATTCTTTTTTTTCTTCTGCTCCTAATTCTTTCGTATACGCCCCTACTTCTAAGTCAATTAATACCTTTTTACCTGGCTCAATTGTTTTTAAGATAAGTGGATAAGCTTCCATACGTTTTGCGAAATTTTGAATCGTAGTGCTCACTTCATACCCTTCATTCATATATAAAGTAAGGTGGTCTTCATTCGCATTTGTCGGTGAATAACGAATTTCAGAAATAGACCTTAAAATAGTTGGTGTTAATTTTTCAAGCTCAGCAATTAACTCCTTCATTTTCTCCTCTTTAAAAGGTTCAAAAATTGGCGCTGCAACAGGAAGTTTTCCGTTCGGGAGTACATCAAGTGTTTTCCCGTTCTCTAATAACGGTTGTAATTTCCCATCTTTGTTTATATAACCAATCGTTAAATATTCTTCAATATGAACGTCAATTTTATTTGGAAAACGCTTCTTTACATTTACTGCTTTAATTTCTTTTCGTTTCGTTAAGTTTTCTTCTGCTTTATGTGCTGTCACTCGGAAATAACTTGTATCATATGTCACACCTGATTCCTTCATCACTTGTTCATCTGTCATATAATGATTTCCAAACACGCTTATCTTTTTTATATTGCTAAGCGGAGACCGAAAATAAATTAAAAAGAGCACTAATAAAAATAAAATTGATATGTATAGAATCAACCGATGATTAACATTTTTCTTGTTTTTTTTCTGTTGATTTTTTAACTTTGGTACACGATCCTGTAGTTTAATCACTTTACTATTTTTCATGTACGATCCCCCTACGTAACATAAAGAACGGCATGTTCCTCATGCCGTTCTTATCTTCTTATTATAACATAAATGATAATGAGCGGAACGAATAACCGTTATCTTCCAATGATTTCTACTTCTGTATGCATTTCTACGCTAAATTTATCCTTGATTGTTTGTTTTACTAATGCTATTAAAGATAATACATCTTGCGCGCTAGCTCCACCAGTGTTAATAATGAAGTTCCCATGCATTTCAGAAATTTGAGCTCCACCTATTTGATAACCACGAAGTCCCGCCTTCTCTATTAAATCTCCTGCAAAGTATGGAATTGGATTCCGAAACACACTTCCTGCACAAGGGTGATTCCATGGCTGTGTTTCACGGCGGTAATCTTTATTCTTTTGCATGACACTTACAATTCCCTCACGCTCTCCTATCTGTAATTGAAACTCAGCTTCCAAAACAATACCAGGGCGTTTCGTTTGCAATACAGATGTACGATAGGAAAACTCCATTTCTTCATGCGTTAACCAGTCAATTGTTCCATCTTCAAACAAAATAAGAGCTTTTGATAATATGTTTGATATATCCGATTTATGTGCTCCTGCATTCATATACACTGCACCGCCAACACTTCCTGGAATACCACTTGCGAACTCCAGACCCGCTAACCCTTGACGACTAAGTAAAGTTGATAATTTAATCAGGGGATACCCACCACCAACTCTTACCCTATGTTTTTCGACTTCTAAGTGGTCTAATCCTTCTCCTAAACGAATAACGACACCTTCTATACCCAGATCAGATACAAGAAGGTTCGAACCGCGACCAATTACAGTCCACTTTGTTTTATATTTCTTTACTAACTGCAACGTTTTTTCAATACCGGCAACATGCTTTGGCACAATTAAAATATCAGCTGGTCCACCTATTTTCATAGTTGTATAACGTGCTAACGGTTCATCCACTAACACACGACCAACATTTGCTTCTATAAGCTCATTTACTAATTGCTCCATAAACCAATCTCCCCCATACTAAGCATCCTTATTACAGTAGTATGCAGGGCGTTCACCTAACGTTATTTTTTTACAAGCTTATTCATGACTTCATACAACTTATTTGCTGCATCTGGAATACCTAATTGCCCAGCAGCAAGCTTCATATTTTGTAATGTTTGTGCATCTAATAAAATCTCGTCAATATCACGAATAAGTGTTTCAGCTGTTAAATCTTTTTCAAGCAACATTTTTGCTGCTCCTTTATCGACAACAGAACGTGCATTTTTTTCCTGATGGTTATTTGTTACATAAGGACTCGGAATTAACACACTTGGCTTACCTAACGCTGTTAATTCTGCAAGTGTTGTTGCTCCAGCCCTTGAGACAACCAGGTCTACACCGGTAAGTACTTCTGGCATATTATGAATGAAAGGTTTAATAATAACATTATTCGGATTCCCTTTTTGCTTCACTGCATCCATCACTTTGTCGTAATGAACTTCACCTGTTACATACAATATTTCGTAACTTTTATTTCCAAACTGTTCAATTGCCTCTACGAAAGCATCGTTAATTGGTCTAGCCCCACGGCTGCCACCAAAAATAAGCACGGATTTTTTAGGAAGAGATAAACCTACTGAACGTTTTCCCTTCATTCCATTTTGATCCATTACTTCTGACGCTCTTGGGTTTCCTGTCATGACCACTTTTGACTGCGGAAAATGTTCTGCAGCCGCTTCAAAACAAACTGCAACTTTATCAACATAGCGGCTTAAAAATTTATTCGTTACACCAGGTACACTATTTTGTTCATGTACAATAGTTGGAATACCTAATTTTGCCGCAGCATATACAACAGGTCCACATACATATCCACCTGTTCCAATTACAATATCTGGATTAAAACGACGAATATATCGTTTACTATCTTGTACACCTTTTAGGAAACGCATCACCGTTTTCACGTTATCTAACGATATTTTACGCTTAAATCCACTTATAACAATAGATTGAAACGGTATACCTGCTTTGGGCACGATTGTGCTCTCTAATCCATTCTCCGTACCAATATATAAAAACCTTGCTTCCGGATTTAATTTTTTTATTTCTCTTATTAAAGCAAGAGCCGGATAAATATGACCTCCAGTGCCCCCACCACTTACTAATACACGCACTACTAACTCCTCCGCTTCTCTTTTTCTTATTACAGTATTTATTTCTATATACATATTGTTTCTTCGTACACATACGAAAAACCCTGTCTTATAAAACAGGGTTTAGTAGCGAGAATGGCGACTTATATTTAATAATACACCTACTGCCATTAACATTAATGTCAAACTTGATCCACCATAACTTAAAAACGGCAAAGTAATACCCGTAACAGGCATCAATCCTGTTACAACACCAACATTAATCATTACTTGAATCGCAATCATCGCCACAATACCTACTGCTAAAAACGTACCATATAAATCTGGCGCTCCTAAAGCTATACGAATCCCACGCCATAATAATAGACTAAATAATAATAACACAAATGAACCACCAATAAAACCTAATTCCTCGGATAAGATTGCAAATATAAAGTCTGTTTGCGGTTCAGGTAAATAAAGAAACTTTTGTCTACTTTGTCCAAGTCCAAGCCCGAATAATCCACCTGGTCCAATTGCGAGTAACGATTGAATAATTTGAAATCCACTTCCAAGCGGATCTGACCACGGGTCTAAATATGATGTAATACGTTTCATCCGATACGGTGCTGATGCAATTAGCCCTACAAATCCTGCTACACCAAGCAAACCAAACATTGCAAAGTGAAAGACCCTTGCTCCTGAGATAAATATCATAATGATACATGTCCCAACCATTACCGTTCCTGTGCCAAGGTCCGGCTGTAACATAATCATTCCGAAAGCAAGAAATACAAAACCTAGAGCTGGTAGTAAACCACGTTTAAAAGAGGTAATTAATTTTTGTCGTTCCGCTAAAAATTTCGCTAAGAAAATAATCATCGCAAACTTCATAAATTCGGACGGTTGAATGGAAAATGCCCCGATTCCAATCCAACTTCGCGCTCCTCCTCGAACAAGACCTACTCCAGGAATAAGAACGAGAATAAGAAGAATGAAGCAAACTAGCAAAATTACTTTTGAATACGTACGCCACACCCAATAATCAATTTTCATAATAAAAAACATAGCCACTACACCAAGACCTGCGAATAGCAATTGCCTTTTTGCAAAAAAGAATGAGTCCCCCATTTTATAAGAGGCCCAAACCGCACTCGCACTATAAACCATAATCATTCCGATTGTTAACAACGCAAGTGTAACGATGATGAGAATAAAATCAGGCGTTTTCTTCATTACCCATAAACACCACCTCTTTAGGCAGAAACTTTTGCCCTATGTAACAAAACATCAGTAGGTGTTAGCCTACTGATGTTTTGATTTACTTTATATAAGTTTATGCACAGCTTGTATAAAAATGTCTCCTCTTTCTTCAAATGTTTTAAATTGATCCCAGCTTGCACATGCTGGAGAAAGAAGAATTACATCGCCATCTGTAGAATGAGCATATGCTTTCACTACAGCTTCATCTAAAGTATCGACACTTTCAATTGTATCTAATCCCGCTTTTTCTGCAGCTCTTACTAATTTTGGAGCTGTTTGTCCAAATGTTACAATCGCTTTAACATTTTTGAAATACGGAATTAAATCATCGAATTCATTTCCACGATCCAGCCCACCTGCTAATAACACAGTCGGTTGTGTAAACGCAGATAAAGCTTTCTCTGTCGCTAACATATTCGTTGCTTTTGAGTCATTATAAAACTTACGGTTGTTTATAGTTGTTACATATTCTAAACGATGTTTTACACCTGTAAAACGTTTTAAAACTGCCGTAATCGCTTCATTAGAAACACCCAATAATTTTGCGATACTCATCGCTGCTAAAATATTTTCTAAATTATGTTGACCAGGTAAAACGATATCACCTACTTCAACAACTTTTT